>CAZWVE010000074.1:0-6972 GCA_964636925.1 uncultured Marinicella sp. | reverse complement strand
AATTCAGCTTTTTGTGCTTCAAAGGCTTTAATATTTTCAGCTGAGGCGCGTGCCGCCATTTTTTGTGGAATCAGGTAATTTCGGGCAAAACCGCTTTTCACGTCTACCACATCACCTAAATCCCCTAAATTTTGGACTTTATCTAATAAAATAACTTGCATAGTACGCTCCTGCTTTAAATATCGTGTTGGTCACAATAAGGGACCAGGGCTAAATAACGGGCTCTTTTCACGGCCGTTGACAACTGTCGTTGATATTTTGCTTTAGTACCGGTAATACGACTTGGAATGATTTTTCCGGTTTCAGTAATAAACTGCTTTAACATATCCAAATCTTTATAATCAACTTGTTCGATACCGGCAGCCGTGAATTTACAATTACGACTGATGATTCGTTGGGCTGGTCTTCTGCGTCTTTGTGGTTTAGCCATGATTAGGACTCCTGTGTTTCAGTTTCTTCTTCAGCGTCTTCACTTGAAGCATCTTCGTTTGAGGCTTCTTGCGCTTCTTTTTTGGCGGCGGCTTCTTTTTCTTCAATCGCCTTCACGTCTTCTTTCGAGACTTTCTTATCACTGTCGTCATCATCTTTTTTCAACGGTGAATCTTCGCTGTAGGCTTTATCAACAGATAACAGCAAATGACGTAAGATGGCATCATTAAATCGGAATGCATCAACGATTTCATCAATGGTTTCCTGATCACATTCGATATTTAATAAGTAATAATGGGCTTTGTGTAAGCGCTGGATGGTGTAAGCCAACTGGCGACGACCCCAGTCTTCTGAACGGTGAACCGTACCACCACCTTTGGTGACCATACCTGAGTAACGCTCAATCATGGCAGGCAGTTGTTCGCTCTGATCCGGATGGACCAGCAGAACAATTTCGTAATGTCTCATGGTTTGCTCCTTATGGAATATTGCCACCCGGTTAAACCATCACCTATTGTCGGTTTTCGGTGCAGCAAGGATTTAAAAGTGGGCGGATTTTAGCGATTTTATGGGGTAATTGCAACTATTTACAGGTTCTAATTCGTTGTTAGCACATTTTTTTGACCGCTAAGTACATCCACGTTCCGAAACCAGTTAAAATGCCTGGATTTTGTACGGATATTGTATGTTTGATCTACCTGGAAATGATCAAAACCAAAACTGGCTAAATGTGAAGGGTTTAGCTTTGCCTTTGGCAGTGGCTGAATTATACCAACAAACCGATGGTTTATTATTATTACTGACAGATTCGGTTCACCACAGCCGTCAATTGGAAGACGAGCTGTCGCTGGTTACCGCTGGCCGCGATTTATCGATTTGTCATTTTCCCTTATGGGACACCCTGCCCTATGATGTGTTTTCACCCAACCCCGAAATAATTTCGGAACGGTTAAAATTCCTGCAACAAATCAGCCTCCGTAATGATCATGGTATCGTGGTGATGCCGGTACAAAACCTGATGCAAAAAGTGCCGCCCAAAGATTTTATAAAAGGCCGCAGTTTTCATGTCAAAGTGGGTGAACAATTAAAGTTAAACAATTGGCGGCAACGACTCGACAAAAACGGTTATCACCATGTCTCGGAAGTGCGTGAAGCCGGTGAATATGTGGTACGTGGCGGGGTTTTGGATATTTTCCCGATGGGCGGATTAGATGCTTTTCGGATTGAGTTGTTCGATGACGAAGTAGAGAGTATCCGAATTTTTGATACAGACAGTCAGCTGACCATTGAGCAAGTCAAAAAAATTCAAGTGATGCCGGCCAATGAATTCCCCTTTGATGATAAGGCCCGTGAATTATTTTTAAGTCGTTTTCGCGAATATTTTGATGTTAACACCAGTCGCTCAGAAATCTATCAAGATGTCCGTAAAAGCTTGTATTTTTCCGGGATTGAGCATTATTTACCGATGTTTCATGCCAACTTAAGTGATATGTTTGATTATTTACCCGGAGATGCCACAGTGGTACATTGTCATAACAGCGAAGCAGTTTTGGCGACCTGGGAAAAACAAATTGAAGCCCGTTATGAAGACCGACGACATGATTTGCAACGGCCTTTATTAGCACCCGACGCTTTATATTTGTCGGCTGAATATACAAGCCGTCAATTAAGTGCTTATCAACAAGTGTGGATTAATAACAAGCAGGTAGATGCCCAACATGTTGATTTACAATCAAACCTAATCAAAAAACCCGATTTTGAACAACAAACATTAACTGATTATTTTAATCGTAGTCAGGATCGGCTGTTGATTGCTCTGGATTCACCGGGTCGCCTGGATATAGTTCAGGATAAATTAAAAAAAGCCGATCCCGCGTTTATTTATTTTGACACCATTCAAGCATTTTTAGACAGTGATACGGCACGCGGATTAACCGTGGCAGCCATTGAAAATGGCGTCCATCTTAAACAACATGGTATTCGTATTTACGACGAAGGTTTGTTGTTTGGTCGTCGCGTCAGCCGACGTCAGCAAAGTAAAAAATTCCAGGCTAATCCTGAAGATATTATCAGTAACTTAACGGATCTGCATCTGGATTCGCCGGTTGTCCATATTGACCATGGTGTCGGGCGATATCGCGGCCTGAAAATGCTCGATTATGACGGTGAAGCCGAATATCTGGAACTTGAATACCGCGGCGGTGATAAATTATTTGTACCGGTGTCCTCCCTACATCTGGTATCGCGTTACTCAGGGGCCGGCAGTGAACAGGCGCCATGGCATAAACTCGGTGCCGATACCTGGGCCAAAGCCAAACAAAAAGCCGCCAAAAAAGTCAAAGACGTGGCTGCCGAACTGCTATCTATTTACGCCATGCGTGAAGCCGCCGGCGGTCAGCCCATCAGCATCAATGAACAAGAATATCGCTTATTTTGTGATGGTTTTCCGTTCACCGAAACCGATGACCAATTACAGGCCATTGAAGCTGTAAAAAATGACATGCAAGCCACAACCCATATGGATCGGGTCATATGCGGAGATGTGGGTTTTGGCAAAACCGAAATCGCCATGCGTGCGGCTTATCTGGCGGCCAATGATGGTCAACAAGTGATTATGCTGGTGCCCACCACGCTATTGGCACAACAACACTATGACAACTTTCTCGATCGTTTTGCCCCCTTCCCCATTCGGGTCGAATTATTATCCCGTTTTGTCAGTACAACACACACCAAAGAAGTCATCACCGGTTTGGCTGATGGGACCGTGGATATTGTCATCGGTACCCACAAGCTGTTACAAAAAAACCTGAAAATTAAAAATTTAGGCCTGGTAATTGTTGATGAAGAACAACGTTTTGGTGTACGTCAGAAAGAACGTCTAAAACAGCTCAAAGCCGATGTTGATTTATTGACCTTAACCGCCACGCCGATTCCTCGTACCTTAAACAGTGCCTTATCGGGATTACGTGATTTATCCATTATTGCGACCCCGCCCAAAGCCCGTTTAAGTATTAAAACCCAGGTGATTGAATGGAATAAAAGCCTCATTAATGAAGCCTGTACCCGTGAAATTCAGCGTGGCGGCCAGGTGTATTTTTTGCATAATGAAGTACAAACCATCGAGCAGATGGCTGAACAGGTGCAAAAAATCAACCCCAAAGCCCGTGTTCGTATTGCCCACGGTCAAATGCATGAGCAGGAATTACAACAAGTCATGGTTGATTTTCATAAGCAGCGTTTTAATATCCTGGTCTGTACCACCATTATTGAATCCGGTATCGACATTCCCAACGCCAACACCATGATTATAAACCGCGCGGACAAATTGGGGCTGGCGCAATTACACCAGTTACGCGGCCGGGTTGGACGTTCTCACCACAAAGCCTTTGCCTATCTCATTATCCCCGGCTGGAAAGCCATTACAAAAGACGCGAAAAAACGCTTAGAAGCCATTGAATCTCTTGAAGATTTAGGTGCCGGATTTACCCTGGCCACCCATGATATGGAAATCCGCGGTAGCGGCGAGCTACTGGGTGAAGAACAGAGCGGACAAATTCAGAACATTGGCTTTAACCTCTATTGTGAGATGTTGGAACGGGCTGTAGAAGCCTTAAAAAACGGCGAAGACATTGATTTAACCGCCGATGATGACAGTCATGTGGATGTGGAACTGAATATCCCGGCCTTAATACCCGAAGATTATATTTTTGATGTCTTTACACGATTAACATTTTATAAGCGCATGAATAATGCCAAAGACAGCGATGCCCTGGATAATATTCGCGCTGAATTGGTGGATCGTTTTGGCCCTCTACCCGAATATGCCGTTAATTTATTTCATGTGTTAAAAATAAAACTGCGGGCCGTTAAATTACATATCACACGTTTAATCATGACCGAAGAATATGCAGACCTTAAATTTAATCATCCCGACGACTCTTTTTATGTCGGTTTAATTAAACTGTTACAAACCGAGCCACAGCGCTTTAAGCCCTTACCGGATAACGGCCTGCGTTATGTCGGTGATTTTGAAACCGCTGAGCAACGCATTGACGCGGTTTATCAATTATTTGATATACTACAACCATGAAAAAATTAGCTTTATACAGCCTGCTGCTTTTAATATCCGGCGCAGCGTTTGCCCAGAATTATATTAAACGCACCGCAGAAGAACCCGTATATGATATTGAGGTGATTGTTTTTGGGCGTTATTTAGCACAACCAGCGGTTGAAAGCATCCAACAAGCGGTTGTTTATGACCAGCAAGCGGCTGTGGAGGTGAATTTTTTACCGCCAAATGAGGATTGGCCCATTATCAAATCACCACCCCAAAAACCCGACAATAATCAAAGCCAGAAAAATGCTGACAACAGAACCCCGGAAAATCAAACAGATCAATCCGGTTGGGAAGTTCCTTTAAACGAAAAACCGATAGATTATGAAGTTTTGGTTTGGTATCTGAAAAGTCAGCAATTGATTGGCTCGGTGGTGAATCTTTTGGACAGTAATCCAAAATACAAGCCCCTGATCAGACAAGTCTGGCGACAACCGGCTACGCCGTTTACTCAACCCCTGTATGTCAAGGTTAACAGCCCATATCAGGATGCGGTTGCTGATTCAGAAGATAAAAATACTGATCAAGAAAACAGATTTGACTTTACATTCAACGCCACCGACAAACCAACCTTTCAGGATTTTCAGATTGACGGACAAGTGGCCTTATCGCAAGGACGCTTTACCCATTTACATATCAAGTTTAATTATTATAGAATCAATGAATCCAATGATGTGCTGATTTATGGCAGCAAACAACAAAGACAAATAAAATTAGATCAATGGCAATACTTTGATCACCCACAATTTGGTGTGCTGATTAAAGTCACTGCCGTGAAAGCAGAGGAGTTATTATGAGATTATTGACACGTGTCGGCTTTATGTTAAGTATTTTGTGGATCCTGACAGCCTGCCAACAGACACCGAAAGACACCACCCAGCCACCACCGGTGACTGAGCTTTGGCAATTAGACACCAACAAAAGTCAAATCACTTATATCAGTACCAAAAACGGTGATATCCAGGAACACAACACCTTGCGTTTTTTATCCGGTTCAATTGATGCTGATAAACATGTTGAACTGCACATCGACCTCAACAGTATCGACACCAATATCGACATACGTGATGAGCGAATGCGTGCACTATTTTTTGAAACCGAACAATACCCGACAGCCACTGTATCGGCTGATATTGCGGACAATTTACCGCTGATGACACCTTATCAGATTAACTTCACCCTGACCCTCAAGGGACAACAACAATCCTTTCAAAGTCCGGTCATGATTCATAGTGGTGGTGGCGAAATGATGGTTACCAGTGCTGAACCGGTGATTGTCTCAGCGGTCGACTTTGGCTTACAATCGGCACTTGAGAAATTACGTGACATTGCCGGATTAAACAGTATTTCTGACACCGTACAGGTGGACTACAAACTTCATTTCATCAAAAAATAACAGGATTAATTATGGGAATTTTAGCCGGTAAAAAAGCACTGATTGTCGGTGTCGCCAGTAACCGCTCCATCGCCTGGAGCATTGCCGAATTTATGCACCAACAAGGCGCTGAATTGGCCTTTACCTATTTAGACGACAAACTCGCCAAACGGGTGAATAAAATCGCCGAACAAACCAACTCAAACATTGTATTGCCCTGCGATGTCGCTTCTGATGAACAAATCAAGGCAGTCTTCGTTGAACTGGAAAAGCAATGGGGCTGTTTGGATATCATTGTGCATGCGGTGGGTTTTGCACCCCGTGAATTGTTACAGGGTCATTATCTGGAAAACCTCAGTCGAGAAGGCTACCAAACGGCCATGGACATCAGTTCCTACAGTTTTGCGGCACTCGCCAAAGCCGGTCATTATTTGATGAAAGACCGTGATGCCGCCCTGCTCACCTTGACCTATCTGGGTGCCCTGCGGGCCATGGACAATTACAATGTCATGGGTGTCGCCAAAGCCGCGCTGGAAGCCAATGTACGCTACATCGCACAATCAATGGGTCCGGACGGCATTCGGGTGAATGCCATCTCTGCCGGTCCCATTAAAACCCTGGCCGCCTCAGGTATCGGCAACTTTAAGAAAATGCTTCACCATGTAGAACGTGCCGCCCCACTCAAACGCACCGTTGATCAAATGGATGTCGCTAAAGCCGCCACCTTCCTGTGTTCGGACTGGGCCTCGGGTATCACCGGTGAAATCACCTATGTGGATGCCGGTTATAATATTATGGCGATGGCCGATATTGAATAAAAAATTTTAGGGCTTATCCAGCACCTTAATTGGATAATATTCGATATTATTCAATTAAGGTGCTGGACCATTCCTGTAAATTGTTTTTCACCAACAAAGCTTCAATGGCATTATCAACCATGTCGTTTTTTTGGGTTAGTTGATACAACGGTTTGGCCTCATCAAATTTGTTTAACTTCAATTTAGCCACCAATAAACAGTGTGGGTAATATTTATTATTTGGGTCAGCGTGATTA
>CAZWVE010000073.1:0-6975 GCA_964636925.1 uncultured Marinicella sp. | reverse complement strand
CGGGCTGTATTTAATCAAATCCGTGCCATGAAAGGCCGGGATATACCCTGGGAAGATCAAGACATGGCTGAATTAAAAGATGATCGAGGCCCAGAATTGGTGCGTCGTTATCGCGCCAGGAATTTTCCTGAAAGCCTCAGTAAAAAACAACAACAGCAGTGGCATGAGCACTGTCGTAACCGGTTACAACAACGTCATGGTTTGAACTGGCATCGATGGTTTACCCATATTTCTGAACTTAAAGACAAGCACAATAAAAGCAAGCAACTGGACTTGTTGGTGACTGTGGAAGAGTACGCACGACAACATCCCTTGTTAGGCATCAAAAAATAACGGTCAACGTCGGTAATTTTTACGGGTGATGATGATGGCAGAGCGGACAAATAAATACAGCACAAAACCGACGCCCACCAGGTAACTGCCCCAGTGTTCTAAAAGAACAACCTGGTGGCCTTGCTCTAAGCCTTGAATATAAGCCCAAATCATGGGAATAGCGCCAATCATGGCAATTGACATGGCCACATAAGACAACATTTTAAGCTGGTAGATGCGTTGTCCGAATTGTCTTTTTTTATACAAATCGGCCTGTTCCGGGTCAATTTTTTGTTCACCGTCGTGGCTAAAGCCACATTTTGGGCAGACCGGTGCCAGGGATGACATGCGCGTTCGACAAACAGGACACTTTACTAAAGCCATGGGTCATTATATCGGGATTAATTCGCTTAATTATAACAAGGTTGTGGCCGTATTTTAAGTATCAGGAGACAGCCGGTTGTTCAGTGCGTCAGTTTTCATGATATTGATATGTTTAAAACAGGCCCCTTGGCATGAAATTTTCATAAAAAAGGACTATCATATCCGCTCACTTTAAAAATCACTCATTCTTTCGTATGTATCGAAAAACTAAAATTGTGGCCACCTTAGGTCCGGCCAGCCAATCAGAAGCCAGAATAGAGCAACTTATGATTGCGGGAGTGAATGTCTTTCGATTGAATTTTTCTCACGGCAGTCATGACGATCATCGCCAATTGGTGGCCAATATTCGCCAAATCAGCGATCGTTTGTCTATTCAAGTGGGCATATTACAGGATTTACAGGGCCCAAAAATTCGGGTGGGTCGCTTTAGCAATGGAGCGGTTGAGTTGGTACCGGGTGCTCAATTTAAGCTTTTTGCGGATAAAAACAAAATGGGTGATGAGGCAGGTGTCGGTATATCTTATGAACAATTATATCAGGATGTGGCCATCGGTGATGAGCTGCTATTAGACGATGGCAAGCTGTCAGTACAGGTGGTCGATATTGTTGACAGCACATTGGTGTGTGAAGTGATTTTAGGCGGCAGACTCAGTAACCACAAGGGTATTAATGTGCCTTCTGCAGATTTATCAATTGCTGCTGTAACTGAAAAAGATCGGGCTGATTTGGCCCTGGGGGCTGAACTGGATGTGGATTGGGTGGCTTTGAGTTTTGTTCGTTCAGCCGATGACATAACCTTGGCCAGAGGTTATCTCGATGCGCACCAATCAAGCGCAAAATTAATGGCGAAAATTGAAAAACCCGGTGCCATAAAGAACTTTAAGGCTATTTTAAAAGCCGCCGATGGCATCATGGTCGCGCGTGGCGATTTGGGTGTTGAGTTATCCACAGAACAGGTGCCGTTGTTACAAAAAAAGCTGATCCAACAAGCACGGGAAAAGGGTAAGCCGGTGGTCACAGCCACCCAGATGCTGGAAAGTATGATTGAACAGGCAACCCCAACACGCGCTGAGGCCAATGATGTGGCGAATGCCATATTTGACGGCACAGATGCCGTGATGCTTTCGGCAGAAACCGCCACCGGTGCCTATCCGGTGGCGGCGGTGAAAACCATGGCCCGGATTGCCGAAACCGTGGAACAGGATGACAGTTATCGCGCTCACATTAATCAACACAAAGTAGCGGTTCAAAAAAACACACCGGATGCGGTGTCATCGGCAGCCTGTCAGGTGGC
This sequence comes from uncultured Marinicella sp., assembly GCA_964636925.1. Lineage (GTDB taxonomy): Bacteria > Pseudomonadota > Gammaproteobacteria > Xanthomonadales > Marinicellaceae > Marinicella. Next base: position 4,985 of record CAZWVE010000073.1, on the reverse strand, counting down.
CAGTATTTTAAACGCCCAGGTAGTGTGTTGTTTTTCCAGTTCCGGTGCCACAGCCTTGCGCGTGGCGCGTAACCGTATGGTAACACCGGTGATTGCCATTTCACCCCATTTAAAATCCTGTCGGCAATTAACCTTGTCCTGGGGCATTCATCCGGTACTTAATGATCAGGCCAAGAGTACTGATGCCATGGTGCAAGTGGCCAATGCTGTTATTTCTGAGGCAAACATGGCCCAGACGGGTGATACCTATGTCATTACCGCAGGGGTACCTTTTGGCCAATCGGGCACCACCAATCTGATTCGGGTGGAAACCTTAAGCTGATGGTCCGGCATTGCCGTCACTTGAGGCTTGTTATAAGATAAACCTTTGACCTTGAGTGAACAGATGCCGTTAGTGCAACCGCTGGATACAATGGCCAATACCGAAGTGGCTGAATTGGTAACGTTTTATAACGAAACCCTGGGGTTTTGTCCCAATAGTTTATTAACCATGCAACATCGACCTGAAATTGCCACCGCGTTTGTATTGTTAAATAAAGCGGTGATGTTAAATTCAGGTCGCATCACCGCTGAACAGAAACGGCTGGTGGGTTATTTAACCAGTGCCCAAAGCGGCTGCCGTTATTGTCAGGCGCATACCTTGTTGGCCGCTGAGCGCTATGGCGGTAGTGATGAGCGCTTACAGCACATATGGCAGTTTCGTGACAGTGATGTTTTTAGCCGGGCTGAAAAAGCCTTGTTTGAGTTTGCGCTGGCCGCTTCGGCAGTACCAAACGCAGTGGATGAAACCATTTCAACTGAACTCAAAGCCCATTGGAATGCGGGCGAAATTGTTGAAGTGCTTGGCGTTATTGCCCTGTTTGGTTTTTTAAATCGATGGAATGATTCGATGGCCACACAATTAGAAGCACCGGCGCAAAAAGCCGCTGAACGCCACCTGAGCAAAGACCAGTGGCAACCTGGAAAACATCAACCATGACAAACTTTTCACCGCCAATTCTTTAGACTATAACTATTTTTTCAACTTGGATACTATGAACAAAACCCACCCACAGAACAACAAACAAGAAAACCCTGCCACGGCGATTCAACAGATTATTGATTGTGTTGGTGAACGTATTTTGGATAAAGAAACAGCCATTAAACAAGTGGTGGCGGCACTATTAGCCGGTGGCCATGTGCTACTTGAAGATCGGCCCGGCTTGGGCAAAACAACCCTGGCCACTTCGGTCGCCCAGGTGTTTGGTTTGGCCTTTAATCGGGTACAATTGACCTCGGATATGATGCCCAGCGATGTCTTGGGTGTCAGTATTTATCATCCTGAAACACAACAGTTTAGTTACCACAAAGGACCCATTTTTACCCAGTTTTTATTGGCCGATGAGCTGAATCGTGCCACCCCGAAAACCCAAAGTGCCTTATTGGAAGCGATGGCAGAAAACCAGGTCAGCATGGATGGCCAAACCTATCCTTTGGATGATGTGTTTTTTGTCATGGCGACGCAAAATCCGATCGATGATTCGGGTACCTATAACCTGCCACATTCGCAGTTAGATCGTTTTTTAATCAGTTTGAGTTTGGGATATCCCAATGAAGCCAGTGAGCGAAAAATATATTCAGGTGACTATCTGAAGGCCATGAAAAAACCCTTACCGGCTTTGAGTAATGCCGAACAATTACTGTCCTGGCAGCAAGCGGTAACCCGAGTACATGCTGCGGATGAAGTACTGGATTATTTACAATGGCTGGTAAGCCGCAGTCGTAAACATGCGCATATTCAACAAGGCTTGTCACCGCGCGCGGGTTTGGGATTATTTCGTATGGCACAGAGTTTGGCCTTTATGGCCGGTCGCGATTTCATCACCCCCGAGGACGTGACCCGAAGTTTTTATCCGGTTTGTCGGCATCGGTTATTAACTGATGACGGACGCCTGGCGGATGAATATATTGAAGAAATAATCGACAGTGCCAACCTTGTTTGAGAAATCGGTTGTTTTTTAACAGGATAAAAAACTATTTTATCAATCGTCGCGGCCGAGAAGCATTGCCGGTACGTTTACATTGGCAACGGCTGTATGTACTGCCGTCAAAACCGGGTTTGTTTTTCTTTTTGATTGCCTCCACCATGATGCTCGCAGGGCTTAACTTTAACAATAATATGAGTCTTATGCTGGTTTTTTTATTGTTCGGTATTGGTCAGGTGACATTGTACAAAACCTTTTTAAATTTAAAAGACGTGGTGATTAACCAGGTGCATGCAGCTGCGGTGTTTTTGGGTGAACCCATTAATCTGAAAATTCAACTCACTGCCCAACGTCAGCGTTATCAGATACGGCTTTCATGCGAACACGATGAGGCCGTCAACAACATTGAACAGGGTTCAGCGCAATGGATAGTCAGGATTGATTCATTAAAGCGCGGCTATCAACGTCTGCCGCGCATTAAACTATACACACGCTACCCCCTGGGATTAGTCACCGTATGGGCGCATTGTCAGCCACGGGAACAGGTATTGGTGTACCCCCGACCGGAACAACCCTGCCCACCTTTTCCGCAACACGGCGGTATCGACGGGCCCGACGTTTCGGTGCTTCAGGGCGATGAAATGGATGATTTGCGCCCCTATCAAAGCGGTGATCCGATTCGCGACATTGCCTGGAAAAAATCGGCCCAGGGTTTGGGTGTATTTGTTAAAAAATACCATTTGAAACAAGGTAAAGAACTGGAGTTTGATTTCAGCCAACTCAATCTAAAAGACCTGGAACGGCGCCTGTCCCGGCTCACCGCCTGGGTGGTCGAAGCCGAGCATCAGGCATTACGTTATCGGCTGAAACTACCTCAATTTGACAGCGGCATGGGACGCGGTGAGCGACATTATCACGATTGTCTGAGCGCATTGGCTGTGTTTGTACCGGGGGGTGATGCATCGCACGTTTAGCTTCACAACTGACCACAAAGCAAGTTTTTTGGATATCACTGGCGGTGTTGGTGGCGGTTATGCCGCAACTATATCGGTTGCCTGTCTGGTTTGCACCCATGATGACGGCCGTGATTGCCTTCCGTTTTTATGTGCAAGTCAAAGACATTAAAAAAGTCTATAACTATATTTTGATGCTGTTGGCGATTGCGGCCTTATTACTGATTGTTTACAGCCAGGGGTTTGGTCTGTCGCGGGAAATTTCAGTCACCATTTTAATTACCATGACGGTGTTAAAACTATTGGAAACCTATCGTCAGCGGGATGCCTTGTTGGTGGTGATGCTCTGTTATTTCGTTGCCATGACCCGTTTTTTGTATTCTCAGGATTTGGTTTTGCTGTTTTACTTACTGGTTTCGGCTTGGGTTACCACCCATGCCCTGGCGGTGGTTAATTACCCCCATGGCAAAGCCTGGTTTGAAAAACAGCAGATAAAAGCCAGTGTCGGTTGGTTGGCGCTTGCTTTACCCTTTGCGGTCTTGTTTTTTCTGGCGTTTCCGCGTTTGGGCTCGCCCATTTGGGGCTCCCCGGATATCTTCGGTGAAGGCAAAACCGGTATTTCCGATGAAATGAGCCCGGGCTCAATTATTGAGTTGTTTATGGATGACTCACCGGCTTTTCGGGTTACATTTGCTGCGGGTGATAAACCCGACAATAATCAGCTTTATTGGCGCGGTCCGGTACTCAGTGAGTTTGACGGCCGAACCTGGACGCGACCCCGTTTCAATCGTTTAAGGGATACAATTGCTGTTGATGAACGTGCTCCCGTGATTAATTACGATATTGAAATGGAGCCCAATGGTCGAAAATTTATGTTTGGTCTTGATGTTGTTTTACGGCCGCCACCGGGTGCGATAGTGTCACCGGCTTCCTACCTGTTTTCCACCACCACCATCAACCAACTGAAGCATTATTCATTGACCTCGGTGGTCACTGACCGGTTGTATCAACAGTTAAACAGCTATCAGCGGCAACGACTTTTAGCCTATCAGCCAGGTCTTAATGTCAAGACCCAAACCATGATTAGTCAATGGCGAGCAGACACTGAACCCCCTCAAGTTATCATTAATAAAGCCCTGGATTGGTTTCAGCGTGAAGACTATCTGTACTCTTATTCGCCACCACCGTTAGAGAGCCAGGATGTTATTGATGAATTTCTGTATGAATCCAGGCGTGGCTTTTGTGAGCATTTTGCCTCTACATTTGTGATGATGATGCGCATGGCCGGTTTGCCTGCGCGGGTGGTAACCGGCTATCAGGGCGGGGTTGATATGGGTGCTTATTTACTGGTCAAACAATCCGATGCCCATGCCTGGGCGGAAGTGTATATTGACCAAGCAAACCACGAACTGGGGGGCTATTGGCAGCGTGTGGATCCGACCTCGGTGGTATCGCCGGAACGATTATTTCAGGGTTCGGGGAATATTATCGAGCAGCGACGCAGTTTTTTTGATTTTCCCTGGCTGCGTCAGACCCGTGAAAATTTAGATCGATACCGGTTTCGCTGGAATCAGTGGGTGCGTGATTTTAATGTCAGTAAGCAACAGGCCCTGTTTGATGCCATCGGCATTAAACATCGAGAAGGCAAAGATTTGGCTATTTTACTGTTGTCTATACTGGCTGCCACCGGCGCGCTTATCTTTGTCTGGTTGTGGTGGCGAGGGCGACCTCGGTACAGCGATTTACAAGCGTGGTATTTGCGTTTTATGGCCTTATTTAAAAAAGAACCCGATATTTATAGCGCACAACATATGGGCATCGAAGCGGTGACACCACTTGTTATCGCCAGGTACCCCGCAATAAAAAAATCAGTACTGGCCTTCCAACAGTGCTATCTAAGAATCCGCTATCGCAACGAACAACTCACGACAGACAATCAACGCAAGTTACAACATTATTTCAAGCGCCTTAAAAAAGAACTCGATAAACTTAACGCTGGTATAAAATAAGCGCATGTATTATCAAAAAAACAATCAGCGTTTCTGTCTCAAAGCACATCAATTAAAAA
>CAZWVE010000072.1:5565-6978 GCA_964636925.1 uncultured Marinicella sp. | reverse complement strand
TCCTACGCCACCCACCGTGGCGATCACTTGACCGCCCAACGTGCTACGTTTGCCAATCCAAAATTGCTGAATGAAATGGTGCGAGACGAACAGGGCGAGGTTAAACAAGGTTCACTGGCGCGGTTAGAACCCGAAGGTCAAGAAATGCGCATGTGGGAAACCATTGAAACCTACATGGAACGTAAACAGCCTCTCATTATTATTGCCGGTAAAGACTATGGTCAGGGCTCTTCCCGTGACTGGGCCGCCAAAGGTGTACGCCTGGCCGGTGTCGAAGTCATTGTCGCCGAAGGCTTTGAGCGCATTCACCGCACCAACCTGATTGGTATGGGCGTGTTGCCGTTGCAATTCATCGATGGTGAGTCACGAAAAACCTACGCCATCGACGGTAGCGAAACCTATGATGTCAAAGGTGAAATTGCTGCTGGCAGTCATTTAACCGTGATCATGCACCGTAAAAATGGCGAACAACTTGAAATACCTGTGATTTGCCGTTTAGACACCGCCGACGAAGTCACCACATACAAAGAAGGCGGTATTTTACAACGCTTTGCCAATGATTTTATGGCTTCTAATGATGCGCAATAAGAGACCAATCATGGTACATAAACCCCAAATCACCATTCCGGCCACCTATATGCGCGGAGGTACCTCTAAAGGCGTTTTTTTTAATCTCGCTGATTTGCCTAAAGCGGCACAAGCACCGGGTGAAGCCCGCGATCGTTTATTGCTGAGGGTGATCGGCAGCCCCGATCCCTATGGTAAACACACCGATGGTATGGGTGGCGCCACCTCCAGTACCAGTAAAACAGTGATTTTATCGAAAAGTGACCAGCCTGATCACGATGTGGATTATTTGTTCGGACAAGTGGCCATTGATAAGCCGTTTGTTGACTGGAGTGGGAATTGCGGAAATTTAACGGCCGCTGTCGGGGCATTTGCCATTAAATCGGGTTTAGTAGATAAAACTCGAGTACCTGCTAATGGCGTCGCGGTGGTGCGGATTTGGCAGGCCAATATCAAACAAACCATTATCGCTCATGTGCCAATGACCGACGGACAGGTCCAAGAAACCGGTGATTTTGAATTGGATGGTGTGACTTTTCCGGCCGCTGAGGTGAAGGTTGAGTTTGTTAATCCGGTGGGTGATGCGGAACTATTCCCAACCGGTCAATTGGTGGATACATTGGATGTGCCGGGAATTGGGATATTTGACGCCACCTTTATCAATGCCGGTATTCCGACGATATTTCTGAATGCCGATGCCATTGATTATCTGGGCACCGAATTACAGGGCGATATTAATGGCGATGATGACGCCCTGACAATGTTCGAAACCATTCGGGCTTATGGCGCGGTACAAATGGGCTTAATTAAAGACATTAAAGAAGCCGAAAGCCGTCAGCACACCCC
>CAZWVE010000072.1:3261-5465 GCA_964636925.1 uncultured Marinicella sp. | reverse complement strand
TACAAATGGGCTTAATTAAAGACATTAAAGAAGCCGAAAGCCGTCAGCACACCCCTAAAGTGGCGTTTGTGGCGCCGCCCAAGGGCTATATCTCATCCAGTGGTAAAGCCATTGCCATTGGTGACATTGATCTCAATGTTCGGGCTTTATCCATGGGTCTATTGCATCATGCCATGATGGGCACGGCCGCCGTCGCCATAGCCACGGCTTCCGCCATACCCGGCACCCTGGTTAATTTAGCCGCCGGTGGCGGGAATCGTACAGAAGTGCGTTTTGGACATCCTTCAGGGACCTTAAAAGTGGGTGCAGAAGTTTCTCAACAAGCCGGCCAATGGCAAGTCAACAAGGTCATTATGAGTCGCAGTGCTCGGGTGTTGATGTCAGGGCAGGTGCATGTGCCGGATGTATTTGAAGAACGTTAACACTGTAAGGCGTCGTCCTCGGACTTGATCCGGGGACCCATATATAAAAGTGTTATAAGTTTAAATTACTTAAAAGAATTTAAAAACATAGGCTAAATAAGCCAGCATTAAAAATTTTATAGAAGTTTAATAAAGATTGAAGCGTATTGAATGGGTTAGTAAAATCAATTATTTACCGATTTTATCCGTTGCTTAAACATGGGTCCCCGGATCAAGTCCGAGGACGTGGTATGTGGTTGTTAAATTTACTGCCAATGCTTTAAATCTTCACGGGCCAAATTGATTAACAGGTCTTCACGTTCATTTTTGGGCATGGTTTTATCATCGAGGTAATAATTGGCGATAAATTCAGTGTCACGGTTGGCGCCGTCTTTGGGGCCGCCGATTCCGGTGATGACCAATAGGGTGGTGCGTTTATCGGTGTTAAAAACAAAGGCTTTATCGCCCAAATCTTCAAGAACCCGGGTTAACGGCGTATTGCCGGAAGCAAAGGTGGCGTTAAACATGAGTTGTTGCGGCTCGACTCGATTAACATCGAACATATCTGACAACATAAATTTATAAACAACACTCATTTCTCGGTGCTTACCGGATGTGCGTTTATAGATGCATTGGCTCCATAATGTCGGAATGTGTTCGCTGGCCACATGTTTTCTGACTTCAGAATTTAATAGACGCATGGCTTTTTGTGTACTCAAATGCGGTACGTTACAGGCATCAGGAAGGACACTCATGCGCCGTTTACCACTGTTTGTCACATTATCATCTGTTGTTTCAGGTTCATAATAATGCATAAATTCAATGGTCATGAGCAATGCCTCCTGATAACTGCATTCATGGACTTCGCTCAAAATAATACGTTGTTCAACCGGTGCATAAGTTTTAAAGGCATGGTGGAAAATATGGCCGTTGTTGGCCGCCAGTTGGTGGCTGTATTGGTTGGTTCTTTTGCCTCTGGTATCGGTATAAATGACTTTGCATTCAAGGCTGTCACCTAATTCAGCGTTATCATAGTCAAATTCATAACCATAACGGATGCACGGGTAGTCTTGGTCAGATGAATATTCGCAGTTTTCCTGAGGTGTAACCAGCACTTTTAGGGTGGGCGAGCATACTTTTTTAGGGCCTGAGTTATCCGAACACACAAGCCCGGATTTGGCATCCGTGATGGTCAATCGACTGTCGGGAGTATCATGTAGGTAAAAGCCGGGTTGTACTAAACCGGCAGCCTCGGCTCGTAACGATACTATGCTCAAAATTAATACCAGTAAATTTATCTGAATTTGAGTTAACATGATAAGCCCCTTTTAAATATGAACTTATTTAGTTTAGCACCAATAGGTGGCAATCATGGTATTTGGTGTGAGAATTGATATATACAGCACATTTTTACAGGTGCTGAATGTCAGGAAGTGTTTAGCTTGGTTAAATTCAGTGGTGGGCACGACTGGGATTGAACCAGTGACCCCTTCGATGTCAACGAAGTGCTCTCCCGCTGAGCTACGCGCCCCACTAATGTATGTTCTTGGGTCTTCATTCACTTTTGATATTATAAATATTTGTAGTCAAAAGTGAAAGCGGCCACGGCGAACATGTCTTAAATTAAACGCACAACCTTCTGATTCACGGGTAACGGTATTCCGTGAGCGCTTCTTTAACTTCGTTAAAACCACACTCACTACATTACCTACCCTTCGCGAACCAACCAGGTTTGCGGGTTTGAACTGCTACGCAGTTCTTTTTTTAATGAGCGGTGCCGCTCACCAAAGAAGCGGTATTCTA
>CAZWVE010000072.1:0-3251 GCA_964636925.1 uncultured Marinicella sp. | reverse complement strand
AAATTTTTTCTTTTTTGCGCATGACTTCAATCACAAATCCATCCGTAAGATCCAAGGCCAAGAGGGCTTGTACCACTTGTTTGGGGGTGTTAACCGTTTCGTCGTTTATCGACAAAATAACATCACCTTCGGCCAGTGCCAGTTTATTATCCGCATCCACATGAACGACTAAAACACCCTTGTCTGTACCAAAATATGGTTTCAGACCGGCATTGACGGCGATTAACTGGTGTTTGTTGCCAAGCCATTCCTGCAGTTTTTGGTGTCGTATCATAATAGGGGTGTTGACATGATGATCCCCTGTTATGCTGATAATCTCGTATGAACCGGCATCCGGCGGCATGGGTGGTATCGGCGGTAACACGGCATCACTCAAGGTTCGTTTTTGGGGCGTGATTTTCAAAGTTTTCTGTTTGCCGTCACGTTTAATCTTGAATATGGATTGTTCTCCGGCTTTGGCTTGTTTGGTCAGATTTTTAAGTTCGATGCCATCGGCACCGGTCTTTTGATCATCGACTTTGATGATTAAATCACCCTCTTGCAAGCCGGCTTTGTCGGCGCCGCTATCAGGAATTACGGTGATGACTTTCCAGCCGTGGTCTTCAACGGCAGCCATAAAACCAAAGTAGGCACCTTCCAGTTCTAAGTTGGTAAAATAATTGCGGTCTATTTGAATAACCTGGCGTTTAGCTTTTGGATCTACTTTGATGCCATTTTTTTTCATGATCTCTTCAATTATTTTGTCGAGATCATCCGTATCTTCAATGGTCACTGATTCTTTGATAACTTCAACCGAACCGTTATTATCTTTTTGAATGGTTATTTTGGCGATATTGTCAGTGACTTCAACATCGACATTTTCGACCTGTTTTGTCCAACTGTGGTGAGGGTGGGGCGGCGCCTCGGGTGGTACCTGAATGTTGTGTTTTTTTAATATTTCGGCAACCATCTGGTCCACATCCGTATTGTCATTGACTTCAAAGGTCTCTTCGATCGTATTTTGTTTACCGTCCTTTTCATGAACAATAATAATGTGGCCCTGACCGTCCTCTATTTGGGTGTTGATATCAAGGTGTTTGCTTTTATTGGCCCATAGAGACTGTGCCAAAAGTATAAAGATGATCATAACTGTCGTTTTCATGGTTAATGCCTCGTGCTATATAAGTTGAATGGATGGATTTGGTTTTAAATGTTGTAAAACGCTTAATTTTGCCTGTAACAGGCTCTGTTGTTGATGGGGGTTATCGGTTTTTGTCAAGCGCTGATTAAGGTGATTCAGCCATTGCTCTAACATGACCCGTTGTTCCAATTGTGTTGAACCGGGGTGGCTGACTATGGATGCGTCACCGGCTTGAATAAGCTGCTCAAGTCGGCTGACCTGTTGTTTTAATTGTGCCAGTGTTGTTGTATTTAAAGGATTTTCAACCGACATTCGTTGTGGCTTAAAAAATACAATCGTCAATGCCAGCATGGCAATAGCCACCGCCACAGACCCGGTGTAAAACAACTTTTTGACTGTTTTAGGTTTATCCAATTGCTGATAAATGCTCACAAAGTCATCAGCGGGTGGTGACATGGGCGATTGTTTAATAAGCCATTGGTTGATATTAAATGGATTGTTCATAACGGTTGCCTTGTTCAGTTTGTTTGTTTACAAGTTGATGTAATTGTTGTTTAGCGCGCGCCACCCGTGACTTGGAAAAACTCTCACTGCGATTAAATAAATGACCAATTTCCTGATGGGTAAATCCTTCCACCACATAAAGCCAAAGGATGGATCGCATCACGGGTGATAGGTTTTTTAGATAGTGATTGGCATCATGGCTGTGTTCATAGTTGAATGATTTACTATCCTGGAGTAATGTTAGTTGCTGTTCATTGTCAGTCGAAACTGAATCTTGTGATTCCCGGGAATTATTTTTGATTAAATCCAAGGCGTGGTTTATAACGATTCGGCGCAACCAAAAGCCAAAAGCCACCTGGCCGGACCATTGTTCGATTTTATTAAAGGCGGTGATAAAGCTGATTTGGCTAATATCCTGGGCATCTTCGGGGTTTTGCAGCATACGGTAAGCGAGGTTATAGACCGGGGTGGCAAACTGATTATAAACCTGACGGCAAGCCGCCTGCTTTCTTTGTTTTAGCCGGACGAAGGTTGTGTTGTCGATGCTGTGACTAAATGCGCTCAAAATTCGCCATGAAAAAATAAATCAATTACTTTATTAGACGATAAGCTGGCACAAAGGGTCGCATTTATTTTAAAAATTGTTGAATTCCGTCAATAAATCGTTGCTGATTAAAGTCTTCGGCACGGTCTTCACAGGCGCTGCGCATGGCGGCGGCTTTATTGGCGGTTATTGAGTGGACGGTTTTAGTAAGGTGTTCTTGAAGTGATTGTTCACTGATAAAAAACCCCGTTTCCTGATCGATAACGGTTTCAACCAAACCGCCTTGCTGAGATGCAATTACCGGCTTGCCCGCGGCCATGGATTCAACCGGTGTCATACCGAAATCTTCATCTTCAGGAATATAAATGGTGGCCAGGCAGTTGCCCAGTAAGTCCAATAATTGCTTTTCCTCTAACCAGCCGGTGAATCGAATGTTGTCATAACCGGACGCTAATTTTTTTAAGTGTGCCGTTTCGCTGCCACCTGAGGCCACCACAAGCTGTTTATCGGGCATGGTTTTAAAGGCTTCGATAATGACATCGATGCGTTTTAACGGGTCATGACGACCTAAAGATAAATAATAATTACCTTGAGATTGCCAGTTAAAATAATGGGTATCACAGGGCGGATAGACCACTTGCGCTTCTAAATGAAGGTGTTTTTTAATGCGTTGTTGAATGTGCCGGGAATTGGCGATAATCACATCCATGTTGTTTATTGCCGCCTCGTACTGCGGTTGAAACCAGCGGATCAGGGCTTTTAAAGCCGGTCTTTGCCAAACAGGCAGGCTTTTTAAATAATGGTCTTTTTTATCATAGACAAAACGGGGCGGGGTATGACAATAAAACACATTGTTGGCCTGATTAAAGTGACGTTGTGCCAGTGGTGCGGCGACACCACTGTAAATGACATGCCGGTAGGTCTTATTTATTGGCAGCGGTTTTTTAAAAGCTTTGGCCAGTTGCCATGTTTTTATTCCAGGCAATTTTCCCAAGGCGTCCAGGTTATAGACAGAAGACTTTATGTCTTTGATATTAAAGCTGTTATCACTGATGGCAGCCGTTAATAAATCACTGGGTAACT
>CAZWVE010000071.1:0-7011 GCA_964636925.1 uncultured Marinicella sp. | reverse complement strand
ATAAACAATTACTCAACAAACTCGAATATCACTCCACCCCCAAACCCGAAGGCCGTCCCAGCAAAAAAGACCGGCGTGAAATTCAAAAACTCAAAAAGAAATTTTAACCCAAACCCCCATCTGAGCAATCTTGGCGTAGCGACAAGGCGCGACTTGTCATGGCTAAAACAGGCGATTTAATATCATCGGTAGAAGGATTAACAATTTGTTTTTGGCTTTGAGCAGATTATAAAAACGTAGCGCCTGGGTGTCTCAATCAATGCATCTTGTCACTTACAATTATTTTAATCACTGCTTAAGTTATTCACCACTGCCCGGGATTTTGTGGCATCCGGACACATGACCACTTGATAAATAAGATGATAGGTTTGTTCGTCCATATCCGGAACCGGATGGGCTGATAATAAACGGACCAGTTGGGGGGTGGTATTACTATGACCTATAATTACCGCATTTCGATTTTCTTTAAGCAGTTGCGCGGCAAACTTCTCTAAATCACCGGCATCGTAGGTGACTACCGGTAAATGTTTACTATCAGCCAGGGGCTGGGCGGTTGCCTGTGTTCGGTGATAATTTGTCGAATAGATAAGGTCAATATCAGCTGTGGCCAACATACCAGCGATGCGCTGTGCTCTTTGCTCGCCTTGTTGTGTTAATGGCGGATTATCACCCAATTGTTTTTCGGCATGTCGTATCAGATAAAAGGTGGCTGCTAACGACTGTCCCGAAAACAGCAGTCCGGAAAACAAAACAATCAGACACAATATCATGGCAACACATTTTTGCTGATAAAACAAGTTAGGTTTAGGCATCGCTTAGGTCACTCCAAATAGGCTCAGTATATATCATTACCATCAAATCACAGCATTAAAAAAGATTGACCGACCGGTCAGTCAAGGATAAAATCCGACTTTATGAGCACAATCACTAAAAAGGAAGCCATTTTAAGCACGGCCCTGACTTTATTTGCTGAACATGGCTTTGCCCATGTCTCCATCGCCATGATTGCCGAGCAATCTAAAGTCACCAAGAGCCTGATATTTCACCATTTTGGCAGTAAAGAACAGCTGTGGGACGAAGTGAAACAACATTACTTCAGGCAATATGCCCAAACCCAGGAGGTGTTGTTTGAACAAGAAAGAAACCCCCTGTCATTAATTGAAAAGTCAGTTAGAAATTACTTTAACTTTATTAAACAAAACCCGCTGGTGGCACGATTTTTTAGTTATGCCCATTTGGACAATGATGACAGCTGTGGCGATCTGGACAAACCGTTAATTGAGCAAGCGACAATGTTAATTGAAAGCGCTCAACAACAGGGTTTGATTCGTACCAGTATTAATTCCACTGTTTTAATCATGACTTTTATAACCGGAATTAATCAGTATTTTGTTGCCCGTTGTCGCTTTGAGACATGGGATAAAAACCTTTACCGGGATGACGACACATTTATTAATTATTTTATCGAGTTACTGATAGCAGGCATTAAACCATGAGCTCAACACACAATCACGCAACCGGTAAAGCCGTGCGATTACGGGCACTTTCGCTGGGCCTGATTATCAGTTTTATGGGCGCCTTTTTGTCAGCCTGTCAGGACCACGGGTCCGACCCACAAAGTCTCAACGACAGTCACATCATTGAAGCTGAATTTTCGCCCAAAACCCACAACAAACACCATAGAATCAGTGCTTTTGTGCAAGCCGTTGATCAAGCCCAGTTAGCCTTTCAGGTCAGTGGCCGCGTGTCAGATCAGTGGGTGGACATCGGTCAGCATGTCAAGCCCGGTGATCGATTGCTGGCTGTATACAATCCTGGGCTGATGCCACATATTGACGCCATTGAAGCGCAATTAAAAGCCAACCGGGCCGAACTGACCCAGACGGAATCGGAGTTAACACGCAATCAAAGTTTATCGGCAATCCAGGCCATCAGCCAAAACCAATTGGATCGCTTACAAAGCCAGGTGGATCAGTTAAAGGCCCAAGAGACACGCTTACAGGCGCAATTACAAGAAGCCCTTAATAATTTACAAGAAGCCACCTTAAGCGCGCCTTTTGCCGGTGAAGTGGCTGATATTTTGGTTAAACCCGGCACCCAGGTGCAAGCCGGTCAAGCGGTGATTGTATTGTCGGGTTCCCAAATTTTTGAAGCGCCACTCTATGTCAGTGATGCGCTATTGAAACATCTTGATATCAATCAAAATCTCACAGCCGTTTTCGGCAAACAAACATTCCAGGTTACCATTAAAGAAATCAGTCGATCGGCTAATCCCAACTCACAATTATTTAAAGTTTTGGTACAGTTGCCACCGGATACCGGATTGATGGCCGGCCAAAAAATTGAAGTCACCCTGTCCGAACCGATGGCCGATATTTACCAACTGCCGGTCAGTGCTGTGATTGATGATGGCATTAATGAGCCTTATGTGTTTGTACGCAAGACTCATGGCGTTCAGCATCAGTCGGTCCAGGTTGTGCATTTTTATGACAATCAGATTTGGGTCAGGATACCACAACACAAGGATAAAATAACCATCATCACCGCCGGTCAAAGCACAGTGACGCCGGCGCAACAAAAATCAACGCCATGAGTATCGTCCGTCTGTTGGTACATCAAAAACGTTTGATTTTAACCACATCAATCTTATTGGCTTTGTTCGGCATCCTCTCCTGGATGAACATGAATCGTCAGGAGGATCCGTTTTTCCCGTATCGCCACGGCTTTGTCCTGGTGCAGTATCCGGGGGCGGATGTCCATAAAATTGAACAACAGGTGCTGAAACCGCTGGAAGAAGAACTGGCACAAATTGAAGAATTAGAAGAAATACGCTCAACTGTACGCGACGGCTTTGCTCAGGTGGTGGTTCAAATGCTGGAACACATCGATGACACGGATTTGGTTTGGGATAAAGTCCGTCGTGCCGTTAACCGCGCTGAACGTGTGTTTCCTGAAGGGGTCCTGGATGCCACTGTCGAAGACCGTTTACTGGACACCGCTTTAGCTGTTTACGCCATTGCCGGTAATCCGGATGTCATGCAATTACGCCAGGCCGCCAAGGACCTTAAAAATCGTATGTTTGGCTTAAAAGGTGTCGGTAAAGTCAGATTGTACGGTATGCCGGAAGAACAGGTTACCGTCACTTTAAAAGAGTCCTTTGTCACCAGCCAGATCATTAATCACGAATCAGTGGCTGAACAAATCAACGCCAAAACCAAAGCGCAACCCATCAAGCCGTTACACGTCGGCCGGCAACGGGTCAGCCTTGATGCCCATACTGAATTTAAATCTTTGGCAGAAATTAAAGCCATGCCCATCGAATTATTTAATGGTGAACAATTGCCGTTATCGAGTTTGGCAGATGTCCGGATCGAGGCTGAAACGGTGGCTCAGAGTGGCTTTTGGCATCAGGGTGAGCGTGCCGTGGCTTTGGCTGTATATGTGCCCAACAACCGGTTGAATGTGGTTGATTTTGGTGCGCAACTGCGTGAATATGTCGCTGATTTAAGCGATGAGTACTCACATATCACGCTGAAAGAAGTTTTTTTTCAACCCGATCGCGTCACCGATCGTTTACGTGAATTGGGTTACTCTTTATTAACCGGCATGGCTTTTGTGACCATTATTTTGGCCTTGTTTTTGGGTTTGCGGCCGGGCCTGGTGGTGGCCACCATTATTCCTTTGGTAACCTTTTCAGCACTGGCAATTTTTAATCTTGGTGGTGGTGTGTTACACCAGATTGCCATCGCCGGCATGGTTATTGCGCTTGGAATGCTGGTGGATAACGCCATCGTCATGGTCGAGAATATTCAGTACTATATTGATCAGGGTCGCCGTGGCGGTGAAGCCTCGGTGATTTCGGTCAAACAACTGGCCATGTCCCTGGGTTCTGCCACCGGCACCACCATTGCCGCTTTTATGCCAATGTTATTATCACAAGGCAATGCCTCAGATTTTACCCGCGCCATTCCGGTCATGATTATTCTGTCGATCTCAGTCAGTTATGTGTACGCCATTATGGTGACACCGGCTTTTAGCCACTTATTTTTAAAAGCCAATGCCCAGCGTCAACAGTCATCCCTGGAACGACTGGGCAAAAAACTCGGTGCTGTTGCGGTGAGTCGCGGTGGCTATATTTTGTTGGCTGCGGTGCTGTTTATTGCTTTATCGGGATTCTTATTCAGTTATGTACAGAAAGATTTTTTTCCGGACACGGATCGGAATCAGTTAATTATTGATATTAAGTACCCGGAAAATTACCATATCCGCGAAAACACCCGTATAAGCCGGGACATTGCCCAACAAATTGCTGATCGTAATCATGTGCAAAAGACCGTGACCTTTGTCGGCAATTCAGGACCGGTGTTTTACTATAACCTGGTGGAGAAACCCCATTCACCGCATGTCGCCAGAATAGTCGCTATTTTAGATGATGTCGACAATAGCCATGAATTGATACAATGGATTGGCACAACCATTAATCCTCAATACCCACAGGCAGAAGTGGTGGCCCATCGACTCGGCCAGGGACCACCGGCGGAAGCACCGGTTGAATTAAAAGTCATTGCCCATGACCGGTTGCAGCTTCGAGATGCGGTGCAAACCATTCAAACCCAGTTACAACAAACAGACGGTGCCCGTATGGTTCGTAACACCCTGGGTCTGGGTATGGCGAAATTAACGCTAAGCCCGGACGATGTGTTGCTGAATAAAAACAATATCTCTCGCCAGCAATTGGCTTCCGGTCTGGCGTTACGGACCTCAGGACAGGTGATTGGCCAATACCGGGGCGCACAGGATCCGATGAATATTATCATGCAATCGGCGCATCATGTTAATTTCCCGATTGAGCAGTTATCTGATATTGCCATTTACCACGGCCGCAACAAGTTATCGCTCAGTACCATCAGTGAAGACCGTATTTCGTATCTGCCGGCGGCCATTCACCATTTGGACTTACAGCGCACCGCCAGTATTTATGCGGAAACCAAAGAAGGTTATACCTACAATGATGTGTTGACTCAATTATTACCACGTCTGGCGCAAATGGATTTTCCGCGCGGAGTCTCTTATCAAATTGCCGGTGCCGCCAAAGAATCCAGTGAAGCCAACAAGTCTCTGGGCAACGCCCTGCCCATCGGTGTTATTTTGTTGTTGGTATTTTTATTAATTGAATTTAATTCCTTTAAAAAGGTGCTTATCATTCTAATCACCGTGCCTTTGGCTTTTTCCGGTGTACCTTTTGGATTGTTACTCACCGGCACTCCCTTTGGCTTTACCGCCACCTTAGGGGTGTTGGCACTGGTTGGTATTGTCGTGAATAATGCCATCGTATTATTGGATTTGATACAGCGCAATCAGGATCAGGGTATGGCGCTGGCCCAAGCCATCGAACAGGCCGTCGCCCGTCGTACCCGACCGATTATTCTCACCACATTAACCACCATAGCCGGTTTATTGCCACTGGTGATGACCAAATCGACCTTGTGGCCACCTTTGGCCTGGTCAATTATTTCGGGTTTAACCGTATCTACGGCCTTGTCTTTACTGGTGATACCCGCCATGTATCAATTACTAATCAGAGATAATACGCAATTAATTAATCATGAAACTCACGAACCATTACGCTGAATTAGACCCGCAATTGTGTCAAACGGCGCACGCTTATATGGTTAGCGAACCTGCCGTTCTGTTGTGGAATGACAGCTTGGCGCAAACACTGCAATTAGATCAGCTGGCTGCGGATAAGCGGGCTGATTATTTCAGCGGACAGACCGACCTACCCGGCGCCAAACCCGTGGCATGTGCCTATGCCGGTCATCAGTTTGGGCATTTTAATCCACAACTGGGTGACGGACGGGCCTTGTTATTGGGCGAAGTAAAAACCGAGGCCAGTATCTTTGAGATTCAACTTAAGGGCTCGGGTCAAACACCCTATTCCCGCAATGGCGACGGTTTGTGCAGTCTGGCCCCGGCCTTGCGCGAATATCTGATGAGCGAAGCCATGCATTACTTGGGTATTCCCACCAGCCGTTGTCTGGCTGTGGTCAGTACCGGCGACCGGGTCTTTCGTGAAAAATCGCTGCCCGGGGCCATTGTCACCCGGGTGGCAACCTCCCATATCCGGGTTGGGACCTTTGAATATTTTGCAGCTCGCGGCCAGCTGGATGTTGTGAAAAAACTGGCTGATTATGTCATTGAACGTCATTATCCTGACTTAAAAGACAGTAAAAACAAATACCTTAATCTCCTTAAGGCCGTTATTCAAAAGCAAATTTATTTGATTAATCATTGGCTGCGGGTTGGCTTTATTCATGGCGTGATGAATACCGACAATACTTTACTCGGTGGCGACACCATTGATTATGGTCCCTGTGCCATGCTGGGTGTCTATCATCCGGCCACAGTTTATAGTTCTATCGATCATCGCGGGCGTTATGCTTTTGGCCAACAGGCCCATATTATGCAATGGAATATGGCACGTTTGGCTGAATGCTTGCTGCCGTTACTGCACAGTGACGAACAAAAAGCACTCTCACACGCCGAAGAACTCATCAAAGCCATTCCTGGTCAGCAAACAAATGATTTTATCGCCATGATGAATCGTAAACTCGGTTTCAGCCAAGCGGTTTTTAGCGAAGAATGGCTGACGGGCTTTTTACAACGCATGCAAAAAAAACAATTGGATTATACTGTCACGTTTACAGCACTCACGGAAGATGTCCATAGCCACAGTCGGAATGATAACCTAAGCAATCAGTTGGGTGGTTTTTACCATGATTGGCGGCAGCAATTGCAGCAGAGCGATTTATCAACCGTATATAAGACCATGAGAAGCCATAACCCCATCGTTATTGCGCGTAACCATGATGTGGAACAGGTGTTATCGGCAGCCGTAGAGGACAATAACTTACAACCTTTAAACACCCTGCTGCGGGTGGTACAGTCTCCCTATGAAATGACCGAAGATACGGCACAATTTCAACAACCGGCACCGGATTTTGATGCCGG
>CAZWVE010000070.1:0-7028 GCA_964636925.1 uncultured Marinicella sp. | reverse complement strand
GTTTAAATTAAATAGCCCGGTAGCGTTACCGGCGAATCGGGACATCGCCAGGATCATATAAAAGGAAAAGCCTCAGCATCAGTTGGGGCTTTTTTTTCCTGAAAGAACTCAAGTCAATTTATGGCGCTGATTATTAAAACACGTTACGCGCCTTCGCGCTCACGTGGTTACGCTAAGCAGAATTTAGCTCAAAAAATCTTTTAATTTTATACTCTTTGCTGACAAAAATTTGATTTCTGTCTTTATCGGATTAATAAAACGATCTTGTTGAGCAATTTATCGCCAATTATTCGGTGTTTTTTTACAACCATAAAAGACTTTAATGCTTGATTTAATTAACTGTGTTTAAATGAATAACCCTTAAGTGGTTTTGAGTGTATTTAAATGATAATCAAATACCAAAAATTAGAACTGTGCTTGTTTGTGTGCTTATTTGTTTTTGTAAGTACCGTTCAGTCTGACAGTCGATTGCTACAGTCACTATCAGAATGCAAATCATTAGAGGATGATAAGCCGAAACAAGCGATTGTCTTGGCTGAGTCTTTTTTAAATCAATTATCAAAAACAAACGAACCTGTTATCTATGGGCAGTTTTTAGGCTGTGCGGCATGGGCTTATGCTAATAGCAATGAAACAGACGAAGCACAAAATAAAGCCACAGAGTTAGAAGCGTTATCGACCCAATTAGATGCCAGCGAGGATAAAGTCGATTTACTTCGCCGAACCGGCAGTATTTTTCATCGCACCGGCAATCGCATTGCAGCTGTTGATAATTACCAAAAAGCCATGGATTTGGCTGAGTCTTTGGATTTGCAAAAGCCACAAATTGCTATTCTGATTAATTTAGGTGTTCTCAATTCCCAGATCAGGGAGCATGAACTGGCCATTGATAATTATTATCTGGCACTGGAGTTGATGTCGGAATTGGGTGACTATAGCTATCAAGCACCGGTGTTGTTTAACTTAGCCCTTACTTTAAATGGTGAAGATCGTTATAAAGAAAGCTTACCGCTATTAGAACAAGTGGAAGCCATGATAACCGACCAATGGCCTGACAGTCGTGTGGCGCAAGTGTTTTCGGGATTGGCGGTTGCGCATAATGCTTTAGGATCACATAACCGGGCGTTTGAATACATTGAAAAAGCGTTGGCATTTCTATCCAAAGAATCCGCTCAATCCATTGACTATTATGGAACGCTGGTGGCTTATGCGGAGGTTTTGATTGCACTTGATCAATCACAAATCGCTTTACAACAAGCAGATACCGCTTGGCAATATTATCAATTAGCCGAAAATCGGGAGCAATTGCTGAGTGTTAATAATCCCTTATATGCTTTGGCCAATGTCTATGAAGATGTCCAAAGACCGCTCAAAGCCCTGGCTGTTCGTAAATTGGCCGCAGAGATTGACGCAGAATTTCAGGACAGCTTTAATAAAGAAGCCATGGCGCAAATGCAGGCCCGATTAAGTGACAGTCAGCAGCGCAAGGAATTGGCTGAATTAAAAGCACAACAAGCTAAAGACAAAATAGAACTTATCGCCGCACAACATAATCGACAATTGACATTAATGTTGGTGATATCCGGATCAATTTTAGTGCTGGCTTTTTTATTCTGGTAACGTCGTGTTAATAAACGCCTTCATGCCATATCGATACGTGACTCCTTAACACAATTAGGTAATCGACGCGCCATCCGAGAATGGATGGCCAATCGAAAATTCCCACAACCGCCTAAAATTCGGTTGATGTGGTTGATTGATTTGGATATGTTTAAACATATCAATGATCAATATGGCCATGAAGCCGGCGATGAGGTTTTAATTGGACTGGCCAAAACATTGCTTGAGTGTACCAATGATCAGCGTTTTGTGGGGCGTTGGGGTGGCGAAGAGTTTATGCTGATTACGGATGATATCTCAAAACATGATATGTCTGATTTTTGTGACCATTTACTGTCAGCCATCGCCCAAACCGAAATTAACTACCTGGATAAAATTATTTCGGTGACCGCCTCTGTGGGTGTCAGTCAAATGAAAGGTACCGATAAAAAAGCCTGGCATGAAGCGCTGACAACGGCTGACAAGGCGCTGTATTGGGCCAAAGACAAAGGCCGAAACTGTGTAATTTGTGGTGATATTAAGACGCCTTAAAAGACTTCGATGGTTCCCTGCATCTGATTTAACAATAATTAAGTGGTGCGTTAGTTATACTAAAGTCATTACGATGACAAATAAGGAACGCTTATGAAAATTAATAAATGTCTGATTTTGTGGGTCGCCCTTATGTTGTTAACGGCCTGTCAACACCGCACCATAAAACAATCTGACACCACCCTTTATTATAATGGCAATATTGTCACCATGCAGGGTGATGCGCCAAAAATGGTTGAAGTTATCGTTGAAAAACGGGGCAAAATTACCTTTGTGGGTGATTTAAAAACTGCTGAGAAGCAGTTTAGCCAAGCCCATAGGGTTGATTTGCAAGGCCGAACCTTATTGCCGGGTTTTATCGACCCGCACAGTCACTTTGGCATGGTTTCCAATACCATGGGGCAAGTGAACTTAAATTCGCCGCCGGTGGGTTCTGTGACCGGTATTGAGGATATTCTTAGTGCCATTAAAGCCTATAAAATAAACAATGACATAGCCGATGGTGAATGGATTTTTGGCTGGGGTTATGATGAAAGTCAGCTGCAGGAACAGCGGCATCCGAATAAGCGTGAGATTGATCAAGTGCTACCCAATAATCCGGTGTATTTACAGCACACCAGTGGTCATATGGGTGTCGCCAATTCGATGGCTTTAGAACGTATGCAGGTGACAGCTGATACACCCAATCCCGAAGGCGGCAATATTGATCGAATTAGCGGTACAAATGAACCCAATGGCTTGGTGCAAGAAACGGCCATGTATCCTTTTGTCGGGAATATGTTGCAAATTTTGGCCAGCCACCAGGCACAATATTTTGAGCAAACCCAGGATTACTACGCCAAAAATGGTGTGACCACGGCTCAGGATGGCATGACCGATCGCAATGCGCTGGCGTTTTTTCAATCACAAGCCGATGCCGGCAAACTTAAAATTGATTTGGTGGCATTGGCCGGGTTTAGTGACTTAGATGAAAATTTGAACGATTCTGAGTTGCACAGGAAAACCTATCAAAACGGGTTTAAAGTGCAGGGCACCAAAATCATCGCCGATGGCTCACCCCAAGGTAAAACGGCCTATTTCACCAAACCCTATTTAACCGATGTGGCGGGATGTGATCATGAGTGTCAGGGCTTACCCAGTCTTTCCCAAAGGACGTTGAATGACCTGTTTGTTAAAGCGTACGCTGAGGACAATCAGTTATTTATTCACGCCAACGGCGATGCCACCATCGATATGGTGATTGCCGCACATGAATATGCCGCTGAGCAATTAAATCAAACATTGGATAAAGATCGCAGAACCATTGTGATTCATGCCCAATTTGTAAGGCCCGATCAGCTCAAGACTTTCCAAGAATACAATATGGAGCCGTCATTCTTTACCAATCATGCTTACTTTTGGGGTGATGTCCATGTGCAGAATTTAGGCGAACAACGGGCTTATTTTTTGAGCCCAATCGCCGCAGCTGAGGAACTTGGACTGAAATACACCAACCATTCTGATGACACCGTCACACCACTTGATCCGATGTTTTCGGTGTGGACTGCGGTTAATCGTGTTTCACGCAGCGGCCAGGTGATTGGTGAGCAACAGCGTGCGACACCCTTTCAGGCTTTAAAAGCCATCACCAGCCATGCCGCTTATGAACTATTTGATGAGGAGCTAAAAAGTACTTTGGCAGTAGGCAAGTTAGCCGATTTTGTGATTTTGAATCACAACCCGTTAACAGTCGATCCCATGACCATAAGGGACATTCAAGTGGTAGAAACCATCAAACAAGGACAAACTATTTATCAATTACAGGAGTCTGCTCAATGAAAGCCTTTAACGAACTCTTTGATCTTAGTGGTAAAACCGCCATTGTCACCGGTGGTGCCAATGGTATCGGCAGAGCCACTGCGCTGCGCCTGGCACAAGCCGGTGCCAATATTGTTATTGCTGATTTGAATTTAGCGGATGCCGAGCAAGCCGTCAAAGAAATTGAACAGCAAGACAGCAAAGCCCTGGCGGTTGAATGCAATATCTTAAAAGACGACAATTTAGTGAATTTAGTGGATGCCGCTTTAAAAGAATTTGGCGGTATTCATGTGCTGATTAATAATGCCGGTGGCGGTGGTGGCGGTCGCGAAAATCCATTTAAAATTTCGGTGGATGATTTTCGCCGAGATTTTGAACTCAACGTCCACAGTGGCTGGCGTCTTTGCCAATTATGTGTGCCCCACATGAAAAAAGCCGGTTATGGATCCATTGTATTCAGCACATCCATGTCGAGTATTAACAGCAGCCCCAATATGAGTGGTTACGGTGCTTCAAAAGCCGCGGTTAATCACATGGTGTCGAATTTGGCCCATGACTTTGGTCCTGAAGTTCGCATCAATGCAGTCGGACCCGGTGCCACCCGCACAGCGGCTTTAGCCAGTGTCCTGACACCTGAAATCGAAGCCAAAATGCTGGCGAACACGCCCATTAAACGTTTGGGTGAAGCCGATGATATCGCCGGCGCCATGCTGTATTTCGCCGCCCCGGTCTCCGAATGGGTCAGCGGCCAGACTTTGTTTGTTAACGGCGGTGGTGTGCAGACTTTGGATTGATTAATAAAAAAATGTCAACATTGATGAAATTCGATAACTTAATAATCGCCAAAGCAGCCTTTGCAGAGATTGCGAAGCAATTCCCAAATTTGTCGATGTTTGAGAATACAGAAGATTTGGTTGAGTTAAGTATTACAATGCCAATTCAACCGGGTCTTAAATATAAGATTCTGCTATTGTTGCAAAATGAAGATGAGCTACATTTCTGTGTTAATAATTTTCAACTTGAGTGGTTTCCCTGTAAGGATAAAAATATTGTAGAAGATTTTGTAAAGGCAGTGTCTGAATTTATTGCAGGTGAAACGCGGATATTAGAACATTATAGAGGTCGCCAATGTGTTAAGTCACAATTACAGCATCGTGAAAATAAGTCGTGGCGCACAATTGGAACTTGTATGGGATTGAATTGGCCAATACCTTGGCGAAAAACCTATAAGGTATTGAGAAATGATTGAAGCCATATTGTAGGATTTTCCCCAACGGTGGTACGACAGTGAGATTTTTTATATGTTAATCGTGCTCGTACAAACCCAAGCGATTTTTGGTGGCGATTAATCGTTGTTCTAAATCGTCAATTTTTTCTAATAGATTGAGTATGACGTCGATGCCTTCGGGGTTGATGTCCAGCTCGCGGTATAGTCGGATAATTTTGTCTATTTGGCGAATATTGGCTTCATCCACATATAAGCTGTCGTGAATGGTGATGGTTTCAATTAAACCGATGTCATGTAAGTGGCTAAAAAAGGTACGTTCCACCTGGTAATGACGGCAGAGCGTGGTGATTTCTATGGTGTTTTGGCGGTCGTTACTCATGATTGAAGTTCTTGCAATTCAGTGAATAATTGACGTTCTTTATCGGATAACCGGGTCGGTATTTTTATTTGATAAGTGAGGATCAAATCACCTTTGTCGTTATCCTTTTTGTATTTTGGGAAGCCTTTACCTTTAAGTTTCACCTGGCTGTTGCCTTGTGTGCCGGCTTTGACTTTTAATTTAACTTGACCGTCCAGGGTATCAATAAGAACCTCGCCACCGAGCACTGCCGTGTACAAATCCAATTCAACGGTTTTATAGAGGTTGGCATTTTCGCGTCGGAATGGCGTGTTGTTCTGGATATTAAAACGAATGTACAAATCACCGTCGGGACCGCCATTCACACCTTTGCTGCCATGGCCTTTGAGGCGAATGCGCTGGCCGTTTTCGACACCGGCGGGTACGGTGATGCGAATATTCTTACCGTTGATGGTTAGGGTGCGTTTTTGGGTGATGAGCACATCGGTTAATTGCAACGTTAGTTCAGCCTGCATGTCCTCACCTTTAAAATGGGTCCGGCGACCACCAAAGCCCCCAAATCCGGCATCTCCACTGCGTGCCTGGCTGCCGAATATCGATTCAAAAAAATCGCTAAAATCCTGCTCGTTACCGGCACTACCAGTGTATTGATATTGTTGATAGCCACGTTGACCACCACCGCCACCCTGGCCGAATTGATCAGCGTGTTTCCAATCCTGGCCGAATTGGTCATATTTTTTACGGTTTTCTTCTTTACCGATAACCTGATAGGCTTCGTTAATTTCTTTAAAGCGGGCTTCTGCATCTTTGTCGTTGGGGTTGACATCAGGATGGTATTTACGCGCCAGCTTTTTATAGGCTTTTTTAATGTCAGCCTGGCTGGCAGATTTATCGACGCCCAAAACCTTGTAATAGTCTTTATATTGCATATATTATAGAAGCAGCCATGTGGTCTGTAATGGTCAGTATATCGGGGCTTGTGGCGGTTATTTCAATGGTCGTTATCGGAAAAAGTCCATTTAAAACAGTCTTTTATCTTGGATAGACTTTAAAAGTGTCCTGCTCCGGATGCTGATAAATATCATCCATGATTTCTTCAATATCCAGTTCTATGTCGCAGCCGTCACATTCTAAGTGGGTGGCATTTTCTAACCATTTAACGGATCTTTTGTGTCTATGGCCGCAATCGGCACATTGAATAAAAAATTTTTCATTTTTCTTCATAACATTTGCTCGGTCTATTAGGCAATTAATCTGCGCTGCAACACTATATGCTTCGCTGATATTATTTTAGGGATATTTATGAAGGTTTTGCAAAGTTTTTAGTAAATTTAACACGGATTACCAATCATTTTTTTAACAATTGACTAATATGACAGAAAATGACTTGAGTTTTGAAATCGTTGTTGTGTATTATTGAGGCTTCAGCTCAAAGTGCTTTGTTTGAACTGGTAAAATGTTATCAAGAAAGGCCGAGGGATTAGACCCGACGAC
>CAZWVE010000069.1:0-7031 GCA_964636925.1 uncultured Marinicella sp. | reverse complement strand
AGAAATTCGGGATTTCAGACATTTTTACTTAATTCACGACTTATGCAGAGGTCTCGCAGTATTAAAAACCACCGTAATTTCTCAATATCGGTGGTTTTTGAATAGTTTACTCGGCTCTTGGCACAGTGGGGTAAAACCGGTTAAAAGAAGCGATGATTTAGACCCACATAAAATCCGGCACCCGGTCGGCCATAGCCGTAGACCTCCTGGTAATTTTCATCAAATACATTATCGGCACGAATATAGCCTCGGGTTTTTTCTGTGAATGCCCAACTCACATTAAAACTAACCGTGGTAAAGCCATCGAGGCGGACTTTTTCCGTTAAAAATGTACTCGGTGAAAAGAAATTATCCAACTGACTGCTTTGATGATGAATGGTACTATACAAACGCCCGCGTTGATCAGAAAAATCATAATTAAGGGTCAAGCTGGTGATATGTTTAGGTCGTCTGACTTCGGTCAGTGCCTGCCCCGAAGCATCCGTTTCTGAGGCATCGGTGTAGGTGTAATTTAAGCGGCTGGACAACTGCGGTGTCCATTGACCCAACCAACTGACTTCGACACCTTTGCGCTCACTGTCGTTAATTTTATTTTGGGCAGTGAACGCACCGGCATCAACATCATAGACAAAACCGTCAATTTCATCGGTTAAATCCTGATTAAAATAAATAAACGCCCATTGATGACCACGATAATCAATCTCATAGGCCAATTCATAGGACCTGGATTGTTCCGGCTTTAAGTCAGGATTACCGACAAATTGCGCCGGAAAATAACCAAAGCGTTCAATAAAGGAAGGCGCTTTACTGCCACTACCGAGGGTAGCGCGAAGACGCTGCTGCTCACTTATCTGATAACGTCCGGCCAGCTGAAAGTTGCTGACATCCTCAAAAGCACTAAAATCATCATGACGGGCTGATGCCTGCCAGTTAAATTGCTCATTGATTTGACCTTGTAATTCTATGGCAACGCCGGTGACATCATAAGATTGACTTTGGTTGGGATCGCCATATTGTGTGGCTGTGCCGGCCTGGGTAAAATCAATGCTTCGGTGATCCAACAAGATATTCAGCCGATCATTTTGCTGACTGCCCAGTCGCCATGAATTTAATAGTTTCACCTCATGTGTCTCAGCGCTGGTGCGACTGTCACGACCAAACAGTGAGAAATTTTCACCCTCGGTATCGCTAAATTGATAATCAAAACGACTGTGCCAGCGACCGTTATCAGGCTTAATGCGGAATTGTGCCATGGCTGTTGTCATGTGACGTTCTGTCCATAAATCGGAATCTACCGGTAACCCGGTAACCATAGAATCAGTGCCGTCATACTCATTCATGGCGTCACTGTGGGAAAAACGCACGGTGCTGCTGATTGTTTCAGACCAGTCATTGTCTAAACTGAACCGAGCCGTGAGGTTTTCATATCCATCATTTTCACGACCTTGTAAGGCTATGTTACTGCCACCACTGTCAACGCCGGTGATGCCGCCATTAAGCCGCCAATTATTGCGGGCATAGCCACCGGTAACTGCAGCCTTTAAGCTGTTAAAACTGCCGTACTCAAGTTCTGTATGCAGATTTTTTTCATCGGCTTGTTTAGATATGATGTTTATGACCGCGCCCAACGCATCAGTGCCCCAAATGGCACTTTGCGGGCCACGAATAACCTCGATTCGTTCAATATTGTCCAGCAGCGCATAATTAAACAAAAACTCGTCATTGCCGGTGGCATCATTGAGGCGTACCCCATCGCGCAAAACCAAGACATGATTGGCTTCAGCACCCCGGACTCGGACCTGAGTCTGGGTGCCGATACCCCCGGACTGGTTAATGGCAAAACCCGGCACGGTTCGCAATATATCACTTAAATACAGTACCCCTGCGGCTTCAATTTCATCGCCGTCGATGACTGTTAAGCTACCGCCAAAGTCAACGGCTTCAATCGGTGTTAAACCGGCGGTGACCACCAAGGGTGTTAACGATTTTTCAGGGGAGTCTGTTTCTGCAGACACGGTTAAGGACAGGCATGCAATAAGCACACCCAAAAAAAAGGAATAAGGCATTTACGCGCTCCTGTTCCACCCGAACATGGGATTGTGATTAAGAAATCAAACAGGCCGGTCTCCGGACTCAAAAAGTGTCAGCTTGACTGTTTGCTATGCCTTCCCATGAGTATTCACAGTGGCGTTTATAGCAAATGATAAAGGCCATAATTCAGCCTATATCCTCTTTTTACCGTTGCGGGGGCAGTGTTGGGATTGAATAAATTCGCACCAACTTCCCGTTGAACACATCACATTTAAAACGTGATATGCACACCTGTTTGTCGAGCCGATATCATAATCAATGACTCATTTGGAGTCAACTCAAGCAGATTTTATTTTATCGTCCGTGGCGAATTAATCTAATGCCCATATTGTTGTGACAAGATATATTTTTGCTTGGCCTGATAAAGCGCTGCAATGTTGTTGTTATGGGTATTTTCCAGTGCCGACTGAATAGCGTTAAGGGCTTGGTCAATATGGCCCAGATGAAAATAGGCTTTGGCTAAACCGGCCAGAGGTTGATGGAGATAAGGTGCTTGTTGCTGTGCTTTTTTAAAATAGTTAATAGCTAATCTGTAGCGACCATCTGATAGAGCCTGGTCAGCCATATCAACCCACCTGAATGGGTCCGGCTCATTATAATCATTAATAACTTCAGCCACATAGTCTGCTTCTTCTTGTCGATTTTTATCCAATAAATAGCGATGGTAGTTACTTAGTAATTCCAATTGGTTATCGGTTAATGATAAGCCGTAAATAAAAACCCGTTCTGCGTATTGATCAAGTGCCTGGTTTTGATAAAGCACGGCCAACAGGTTCAGTGCCACCGGACTTTTGGGATCTAACTCAAGGGCTTTCCTGAGATTCCAATAAGCCATTTTATACTGATTTTGTATCAACGCCTCAGCCGCCACATTACTGTAATACATGGCTTTAAAACTTTCTTCACTAACCCGACGTAAGGTTCTGGAACCGGCCGTGGAGAAATAATCAATTTTAAGTTTATGCGGCTTACTGGAGAAAAAGTTTGTGTGATTCACATTTTTTTCATAAATCACTGTTTGGATATGCTGAGAACTCAAGACATATCCGTTATCACGTTGAAAAACCGGAGGTGTGCGGGCCAATTCGTAATAAACACCCACCTGTGCTGTTGTCTTTGCCAGTGCATGGGTTAACATCGCCAGTGACAGACAATTACCGGCATTTTGTGACAAGGCTTGTTCTGCTGTTAAAGTCCGGGTATAAAAATTAAAATGTTGCAGCCGTTCTTGTAAAAACTGATAAATTATCTCAATATCCAATTTAGTCCGGTTTTTCGGGCTGCGCAACGCACGTTTAAAGGCGTCTTTTTGTTCGGGGGATAAAGAAAATACATTGAGTTCAGGTTCTGTGGGAATTTTCGGTTGCATCAGCTGATCAACAAACAGGTCGTTGATGCTGTCATTGCTGGTCACGTTGTAGGTTCTGACCGATGCACACGACACCAACATCAGGGCTGCTGTCAACAGCGCAATTTTTGCAAAAATCTGAATAGCCAATCGCACCATATGATGATTATAGCGAAAATTAGAGTCTTTTGCCGTTATAATTTATCGACAGACTCATCAACCTGGTTTTTAAATGGCATCTTCCCCTGTTTCACCAGTTCGTATTCGTATGACTTGATCCAGGGTATGAATAAATATTTTTCCGTCACCCACTTTGTTGTTGCCGGCCGTTTGTAACAGGGTGTCAACAATGGTATCCACCTGATCGGCCGGTGCCGCAATTTCTATCTTTAGTTTGGGCAAAAAATCAATCACATACTCAGCGCCACGATACAATTCAGTATGACCTTTTTGACGGCCAAAGCCTTTGACCTCTGTGACGGTAATACCACGAATACCCACATCTTCCAGGGCATCACGTACATCGTCTAATTTAAAGGGCTTGATGATGGCCGTTATCATTTTCATTCATTCTCTCCTCGTTTTACCAGGGTAAAACCTGGCCTTCGGCATGCCAGAACTGACCGGTATTATCTAAATTAAGGGCTTCCATACGCGCAATTAAACCGGCCGCGGCCTGGTCTGCTTCAACATAACCTTGATGCCCGGTCATATCAGTTTTAACATAGCCCGGATGCAAAGCTGCCACCGCAATGCCCTGATCTTTAAGATCCACGGCTAAACTTTTGGCCGCCATATTGGCCGCGGCTTTACTCATGCGATAACCATAACTGCTGCCCGAATCATTGTCACCAATGGAGCCCATACGACTGGTGATGATGCCTATTTTAGCGTTATCGGCCAATACGGGTAACAGTTTTTCAGTCACCCGTAACGGAGCCATGGCATTCACCACAAATTGCTGTTGCACTGAATCATAGTCAATATCACCCAAGACATTACGTGCTAAGATACCGGCATTATTAATCAAATAATCAATTTCCCGGCCTTCGATGTCATGCAGTAAACGTTGCAAGTCATTATCA
The DNA here is from genome assembly GCA_964636925.1 of uncultured Marinicella sp. Lineage (GTDB taxonomy): Bacteria > Pseudomonadota > Gammaproteobacteria > Xanthomonadales > Marinicellaceae > Marinicella. The sequence goes on along the minus strand of CAZWVE010000069.1, from coordinate 2,507 downwards.
TCGGTGACATCAATATCGGCAATCACTTCCACATCCAAATCCAGTAAAGACTGACTTGGGGTTCGACAGACTGCCAGGATATGATGGCCTTTGGCCTTTAATTGTTTGGCGATTTCCAAACCAATACCGCGGTTGGCGCCGGTAATTAATGTGTTGTGCATTAGTCACTCCATTTATAAAACAATGATTTTAACAAAGGCCACTCATGTCTGGCAAACAGACTCACGCAGAGGGATGTTGCGACCGGGTACGATTGACCGGAAACAACATACGGAAACAACTACCTTCATGACGTTTACTGTCTATGCTGAATTCAGCGCCGTGTTTTAAACCGATGTGTTTAACAATGGCCAAACCCAGACCGGTACTGTCTTTATGTTGTTTCATTGAATGGGTGACCCGGTAAAAGCGTTCTGTGACATGTGGCAAATGTTTAGCCGAAATACCCGGACCATTGTCTTTCACCATGAGACAGGCCTGACCAGACTCATTGAACCAGTGCAGTTGCACCACCGTGCCGGGTGGCGTGTGCAACACCGCATTATGTAATAAATTTAAACAAACGCCGGTGATTTCAGAGGCATTTCCTTTCAGCTTTAAACCAGAGTCGATCTGGGCTTTAAAATGATGCTCACGGGCATCCGAACCATGTCTGACATCGTTAAATAAGCGATTGAGCAGCTGTGGCATGTCAATTACTTCCTCAGCACCGGTCATAACCGTGTCATGCTCAATGCGTGATAAAGTCAGCATATCAGCGATTATCTGTGACATACGCTGGCTTTGCTCGTAGGCCTGTTTGATGGCTTGACGATGTTGGGGTAAATCAGCGCTGTGATTTTGCAGATACTCCAAATAGCCGGTAATCACCGTTAATGGTGTTCTCAATTCATGCGAGGCATTGGCCATGAAATTTTTTCGTGATTTTTGCAGCGCTTCCATAGTGCTGATATCATGGGCCAATAATAAATAGCGATAACGATTCGCACTAATCAATCGTACCTTAATCAATCGTTCCGGTGCTGTTGGTTGCGCTATTTTTAATCCTTTTTTGGCCGCTTTTTCAGGATCAAAATGTTCAGCATCAAATAAGCGTAAGACGTGAGAGGTCGCAAAAACCTGTTGCAACGATTTCCCCAGATCCGCTTGTGATAAACCAAACATGTGCTCAGCACGTTCATTTAAATATTTAATGGACAATGACTTGTTAACAAGGATAGTGGCGTAAGGCAACGCTTCCACCATGGTTCTGAATTGTTGAATTAACTCTTTGTTGTTCTCCTGAATGTGTTTGGCCTGACGCCGTTCTTTCACCAATTTTTGCACCGGATAATGCAACAGACCAAAGACCCGGGGTGGTGTCAGTCGCAAATCATCTTGTTTAAACCATCGATAAAGTTGAACCAGCCGTCCCAGCCACCAGATAATATAAAGCGCGGCTATGGCTACGGCAGCCAACCAAACCCAAAAGCCCAACCAAAATCCAGCAATCAGAAGAGCCAGGCAAAGCAACACTATGGCCCAGAAAATCCATTTTTCTTGATTTTGTTCTAACCGTTTTAATAAAGTTGTCATAAATGAGGATTAAATCTGATCTGTTAATAGTAATCGATAATTATGACAAACCAATGATAAATCTGTTACATTTTAAATTTCATTCAAGAAGTTTTGGATCAGACATGTTGAAAAAATACACAGTCATCATTTTATTACTCCTCTTATCGGGCGCATTGTGGGCCGAAACGGATACCGAGACTGAATTGCAACGCTTAAAAGCGGAACTCAAGGCATTAAGCGCCCAAGTCAATCGCTTAGAACAGCTTTTAAAAGCAGAAAAGTCCTCTGGCAAAACCGACAGCTTAGAAAATAATTCCGCAGATAATCCTAATGACACTTCACAGGTCGCTGACAACGCACAGCCACGGGTACGTTTTTCCGGCGATATGCGAGGTCGTCATGAATATTCAGACAACCGTCAAAAATCTGACAGGCAACGTACCCGCATTCGATTACGCTTGGCTGCTGAGGCCGATCTCAACGATTCAACAACCCTACACATGCGTTTCGCCACCGGCGGCGACAACCCGACATCAACCAACTTCACCCTGGGTGATGCCTTTACTCGTAAAGAATTTGGCCTGGATCGTGCTTATGCTTCACACCAGTTTAATGAGCAACAACGGCTTTTTCTGGGAAAAATGAAAAATCCTTACAAGCGGGTTGGCGGTCATGGCATCCTGTTTGACAGTGATTTAAATCCCGAAGGCCTGGCCTGGCAGTATTCCGGATCTGCTTTTCAATCCACCCTGGGCGGCTTTTATTTGGATGAACGAAGTGATGACGATAATATCATGTTGTATGCGGCTCAATTGGGTATCCAGCACGTTTTTAGTGACAGTGCTTTACAACTCGGTGTGGGTTATTACGATTACGATAATCTACAAGGTGCAACGCCCATTTACCAAAATAAACAGCTGGGCAATCGATTTAATAACAACAACCAATTA
>CAZWVE010000068.1:0-7072 GCA_964636925.1 uncultured Marinicella sp. | reverse complement strand
AGAAATGGGTGAACGCTTTAAATGCATCGCCGCATTAAAAAACCTGTCCATGTCACTCAGTGGCTTTAGCACCAATCGACTTTACCACCTGTAATCTGTGAGCCCTTTTATTTTCCTATCCCAAACCCTTGTTTTTTCCTGTCTTTAACCGCATGATAAGGCTTTTAGCCATTTTTAAAGTTCGTGTTAGATTCTACCCACCAAACAGCCACATTACCGGACATTGCCCAGGAAGAAAAAGCCCACATCGGCGGGCGTTTACAATGGGTAGGCATGAGCGACATCGAAATGCCATTAACATTAGACACCGATGTCGCCGTTAAATCAGGTATCGCCCGGGTGCGGGCAGAAGTGTCTCTGGATGATTCAGTGTCTAAAGGCATTCACATGTCCCGATTGTATTTAGCCTGTGACCGTTTATTCAGCGAACAAGCGGTTAATTTCAACAACTTGTCAGATTTAACCGACGAATTCTTAACAAGTCACCAGGATCTCAGTGAAAATGCCCTGGTCGAGGTGGAATCCGATATTCTATTGCGACGCCGGGCATTGGTCACGGATAACACCGGCTGGCGCGCTTATCCGATTAAATTATCGGTGGTGAACTGTCAAAAAACCGGCATTTCACGTTATCTCAGCTTTCAGGTGGTTTATTCCAGCACCTGTCCGTGTTCTGCGGCATTGGCGCGACAACTGATTCAAGATAATTTTGAGCGTCAATTCGACGCCGATAAAGTTGATAAAGCCGAGATACTGAAATGGCTCGGTAGTACCGACGGCATTAATGCCACACCCCACAGCCAACGCAGCACCGCCGTGGTAAAAATCAAACTCAATAATACACAAAATCAGGTGCCCATTGAGTATTTTATTGAAACAGTGGAAAACACCCTACAAACTGCCGTACAAGCAGCTGTAAAACGTGCTGATGAACAAGCCTTTGCTTTGAGAAACGGCCAGAATTTAATGTTCTGTGAAGATGCCGCGCGCCGAATTAAACAAGCTCTGGAAAAATCCGACCGTGTGGCTCAATTTCACTTACGGGTGACACATCATGAGTCGCTACATCCGCATGACGCCACAGCCGAAGCCTATAGCGAATAACACCATCGCTTAATCCTAAAATGAGTGTAATTTTTGCTTGACATCGGGTTTACAGACCAACGATTAGTGCCGACTTATGCACAAGCGCGATTTTGATGGAATGATTCAATCAGTTAGCCCGCCTGCTTATGACATGCATTCAAGATAATTGCTCAAGCTATTGATTTAAATTGACTTTATGCCTTTGGGGAGTTTTTAACCATTTTGTCCTAAATCCCATGTCGACATCAACCGGGGCTTAAAAAACAGACTTATACACAAAGTTATCCACAGATTTTGTGGATAACCCTCAACGTTGCCATACTGACTGTGCGTGCTTCTGTAATCGCTCATCATTTTAGCCCTCAGCGCAACAAATTTTACAGCCGCTGAGACCTCAATGATAAGATATCGACCATGAATGACTCACACATTTGTATTGTCCAGGTGGCCTTAAAAATCCCTTTTGCCGATACACTGGATTATCAACTAACCGGTAAAATTCCCAACGAATTAATTGGTTGTCGGGTGCGCGTACCGCTGGGTAAAAATAAAAAACTTGTGGGTGTAATTATCGGCACCAAAAATAGCAGCGACTATAAACAACTCAAAACAGTCGATGCGGTCCTCGACGAGCAACCGCTGTTAAACAAAAATAACCTCACATTAATAACCAAAGCTGCCGCTTATTATCAGGTCAGTTTAGGCGAGATGTTGATGACCGCCTTACCCGCCTGGTTTCGTAAAGCCGACAATCCGCCTATTCCCCAAGAAACCTGGTATAAGGCCGATGGTGATGCAGAAACTGCTAAGAAGGAACTTAAAAAAGCCCCGAAACAATGGCAGGTGTATGACTACATCCAACAAAACGGGCCACAAATGCCGGCGGCACTCAGTCATTTGAGCGCCAGCGCTTCAGCACTGTGCAAACAACTCACCGAAAAAGGCCTATTGCAGCAGTCAGATCGCTCCTTTATCGACAACAAACACATCGAACAGCCGGATTTTATCCTGACAGCGGATCAACAGCAGGTTTTAAACCACATCCAAAACCACAACCATCATTTTAATGTCAGCCTGCTTGATGGCATCACCGGCTCCGGTAAAACCGAAGTCTATATTCGCAGCCTATTACCGCTACTGGAACGCGGTCAACAAGCCCTGGTTCTGGTGCCTGAAATCGGTCTCACACCACAGTTATTCCAGACTTTTTCAAAACGCATCCAAGGCCGGCTGGCGGTGTTTCATTCAGGTTTGTCTGACGGCGCGCGTGCCCGTGTCTGGCAGCAAGCCAGTGCCGGGCATGTGGACGTGGTGGTTGCCACCCGTTCAGGTATCTTTACACCGTTTAAAAAGCTTGGCATGATTCTGGTGGACGAAGAGCACGACCTGAGTTACAAGCAACAAGACGGCGTGCGCTACTCAGCCCGAGATTTAGCGGTATTACGGGGCCAAATCGAAGACATTCCGGTGGTGTTAGGCTCCGCCACACCGGCTTTTGAAAGCCTGCGTCATGCTTTGAATAACCACTATTACTGGCTCACTTTACGCAGTCGCACCAATCAAAAAGCCTTGCCCAAAATCCAACTACAAAACCTCGACAGTCGTAAAACCCATGGCGGTTTGACTCGGCAAACACTTGATGCCATTGAGCAGCAACTCGACAATGGCCATCAGGTTCTGGTGTTCTTAAACCGCCGCGGCTGGTCGCCTAAACTGTTGTGCCATGATTGTGGCTGGATTGCTGAATGCGATGATTGTGATGCGTATTTAACCTATCACAAACATAACGACCGCCTGCTTTGCCACCATTGTCGCAGAAATTACCGCTTGCCGGAATTTTGTCCTGATTGCGGCTCCCAGGAAATGGACACCCTGGGTGTTGGCACCGAGCAAGTAGAGACCGCTCTAATCCAAGACTTAAAGGACTATCCGGTGATACGCTTTGACCGAGATTCGGTATCCACACCACGCCAATGGCAACAACAATTAGACCGCGTAAGAACCGGAAACCCCTGTGTCATTGTCGGCACCCAAATGCTGGCCAAAGGTCACGATTTTCCAACATTATCATTGGTGGTGGTGGTCAATGTCGATAACAGTTTCTATTCCGCTGATTTTCGCGCCGAAGAATACCTGGCACAATTACTGATACAGGTCGCCGGACGTGCCGGACGCGCCGAAACCACCGGTCAGGTCATTATCCAAACCCACCAACCGAAGCATGAATTTTTTCACACATTGTTACAACAAGGCTATGAACAACTGGCACGCAACGGATTAAAACAACGCCGGGACATGCTATTCCCGCCCTTCAGCCACATGGCCATCATCCGTGCTCAACACCGCTTTGAGGATAAACTCGAAGCTTTTTTACTGGAACTGATCGACGCCATTGGTCAGGATCCGGCCGTCAGTGTTATGGGCCCCTTACCTGCACCGATGCAAAAAAAACAAAAACTGCACCGCATGCAGCTGATTTTAAATGCCAATAACCGTCGCAGCTTACATCAACTGCTGCAGCAATTGCTGAAAAAACACAATCCCACCCAAGGCCCGGTCCGCTGGTTTATCGACATCGACCCGGTCAGCTTTGATTGAAATGTCATCCCGAGCGAGCGAAGCGAGTCGAGGGACCTCCCAACGCTAACGAAATCTATAGGCATCCCTCCTTGCCATTGCAAACACCCGCCTTAACGCTTAAAATAAACGAATCGAACGATTTGAACGAACCATGGAAAAACTAACCGCCAACACGGCTAAAACACGCTTTGGAGAATTACTGCTGAAAGCCCAAAAATCACCGGTGCAAATTGACAAAAACGGCCGGCCTGTGGCTGTTGTTATGTCCATTGAAGACTATCAAATAACCGAACAGATTAAACAGGAATTACTCCAAAAAAGACTCAAAGCAGCCCACCGGGAAGTTAAAGCCGGCCTTTATGAACCTGCTGATGACGTTTTTGAATCACTTTCGGTTAACGAACCGAATCCATGAGAGCACTATACATAACTCGGCAAGCTAAAGCCGAGTTAGCCGCCATCCAATCCTACACGATTCACAACTACGGCCATCAACAAGCTAGAAAGTACCTCGCCTCAATCCGAAAAACCTGTCAACTTATCCAAGCCAATCCGCGTATCGGTCATCATAAAGTTGACTTCAAAGAACCAACTTACGCCTTTACCGTCGAAAATCATGTGCTTTACTACAGCTTCGATGACAAACAAATTTTTCTCCTGGCGGTACTACATCAAAGCATGCTCCCCAATAATTACCTCAAATAAATTAGGTGTCTCCAGTGAACTTCAACCAATCTTAAAATTTTTGCCCCCCCACTAATCATTGCAAACAACCCACCACTCTTCTAAAATAAATCATTATCAGTCTTTTACTGCGACGTCCTCGGGCAACGACCCGGGGACCCAGTTTGCGAAGCAAACAAGCGAAGCTTCTTGAAAATAAAAATAAAACAATGACCACACTCTCTGAAATGGACACGTTTCACCGCACGGTGATTAATAAATTCCAAATTTATAACAGCTTGTTTTTAAACCTGCCCTTTGACCAGGTCCATCAGGTGGGTGTGCTTTTGCCGCTTCTAAACCAGCATTGCCAAACAGGCTACCAAAACCAACAAAGCCCCAAGCAAATCATTGAAACATTCTTTAATCACCATGTCCCGGGACAGAGCGAAGATGAACGTATTGTGGTGCTGTTTAAGATGATTCAATACATCGAGCGTCAGATTGTACTGTTTGATGCCATCGAAGAAGCCGCCTTTAGCGATAACAATGCCCTTGACGGGCCCGGCAGTGTGCCGATGTTGTCCCAGCGCAGTGCATTTTTACACAAAACCACCGAGCTCAAAGAAAAACTCAAACATTACCATGCCCGCATTGTGCTCACCGCCCACCCCACCCAGTTTTATCCCGGGCCGGTACTTGGTATCATCACAGAATTGTCACAAGCGATTAAAGACAACAACTTGGGCGAGATTGAAATGCTGTTGCAGCAACTGGGCAAAACACCGCTTTACAGCAAACAAAAACCGACACCTTTCGAGGAAGCCGTGAGCCTCACCTGGTACTTAGAAAATGTTTTATACAAAGCCATACAAGACATCAACAAACGTCTGGAAAACAACCTCTATAACGATGGCGATTTACCGGCTAACGCCTTTATCGAAGTGGGTTTCTGGCCAGGCGGTGATCGCGATGGCAACCCCTATGTGACCGCCGACACCACCCGTAAAGTGGCACGACGTTTGCGCAGCAGTATTTTAAAATGTTATTACCGACATGTTCGAGAATTAAAACGCCGCCTGACCTTTAAAAATATTGAAGATCAAGTCAGCCGCATTGAACAACGACTGTACATCGGCGGCTTCACCAACCCCGAACATGATGACTACCGTGCCGAGCAATTATTGACTGACCTTAAGCGCATTAAAAGCGACTTAATTACCGACCACCAAGGTTTGTTTGTCGATCAGGTTGAAGCCCTGATTCGTCAGGTGCAGAGTTTCGGTTTCCATTTTGCTGCGCTCGATATCCGCCAGGATTCCAGGGTGTTAACTGCAGTCCACGAGGTGCTCAATAACAGCCGCGAAAACAGCGATGACTTACCGGTTGAAGACACCCTTGCCAGTATGCAAGCCATGCACCAGATCCAACAAAGCAATGGCAAACCCGCTTGTCAGCGTTACATCATCAGTAACTGCCAGTCGGTGGCGCATGTGAAAACGGTCATGGACTTAATGCACAAAGCCGATATGCCCAAGCCTTTACCGGTGGACATTGTGCCCCTATTTGAGACCATTGAAGACCTACGTGTTGCCCCCGAAGTGATGGCGACTTTATACACAGACCGTGAATATGGCGCACACCTTAACAACAGAAATAAGCAGCAAACCATTATGCTGGGCTTTTCCGACGGCACCAAAGACGGTGGTTATATCGCTGCCAATTGGGCCATTTTAAAAGCCAAAGAAGCCCTGTCGAAAGTCGCCAAAGACCATGGCATCACAGTCATATTTTTCGATGGCCGCGGCGGCCCTCCGGCCCGTGGCGGTGGTGAAACCCATCAGTTTTATGCCTCTTTAAGTCCGCATATCCAGAACCATGCCACCCAATTAACCATTCAGGGTCAAACCATTTCCTCGAATTTTGGTAACCCCGACACCGCCCAATACAACCTCGAACAACTGTTGAGCGCCGGTGTCTTTAATGCCATCAATCCGCCCACAGAAGCCTGGCACGATGACGCCTATTCGCTGTTACAGCAACTCGCTGACATCAGCTTTGATCATTACCAAGACTTTAAAAACCATCCGGATTTTGTGCCTTATCTGGAACAAATCAGCACCCTCAAATACTATGGTCAAACCAACATCTCCAGTCGCCCCACCAAACGTGGCGATGATAAGGCCGGCCTGGTGTTTGAAGATTTACGCGCCATCCCCTTTGTCGGCGCCTGGAGCCAACTGAAGCAAAACGTGCTGGGTTATTACGGCGTTGGTACCGCTTTGCAGCAGCTGATTGACAAGCATCGATTAGCCGATTTACAACAGCTTTATAAAAATTCCGGCTTTTTCAAAACCCTGATGGACAACTGTATGATGTCACTGGCTAAATCCTACATGCCACTGACCGCCTATCTCGAACAAGACCCGCGCTTCGGTGATTTCTGGCGTCTGATCAAAGACGAATACGAACGCAGTCGCGAATGCTTACTGGCCGTGTCCCAACGAACAGAACTGCTGGCCGACCAAAAACGCCGCAACGCCTCCATCCAGATCCGCGAGCGCATCGTACTGCCACTCCTCACCATCCAGCAATACGCCCTGCAAACCATCGAAGAACTCAAAAGACAAAAGGCCGATCCCAAGCTCATCCAAACCTATGAAAACATGGTCACCCGCTGCCTCTACGGCAACATCAACGCCAGTCGCAAGGCCGTGTAAACGACGATAGTCGTCCCGAGCGG
>CAZWVE010000067.1:0-7115 GCA_964636925.1 uncultured Marinicella sp. | reverse complement strand
GAACAATCACAACGTCTGATATCGACTAATCCATTAGGCAAACTCAATTCAAGTTCGACCGCACCACAATGACAACTGGCTTTGTGTTTAATGAGAATCTGTACACTATCAACTTCTGTCAAATTTAAAGCCATGAATTTAGACTCCTAACCGGTTAATTGCTGTCCAATCAGACCCAATAAAAAGCCCAGTAAGGCAAAGATTGGTGGTGACCAATGGGATTCGAGCTTGGCTTGCGGTGCGATGTCTTGAAAGATGATGTAGGTAATGCCCCCGGCGGCAAACAGCATAATGGCGGCGACGATTTCCTGGAAATCGCTCAACAGCCAATAACCGGATAAACCGGCCAATGGACCCAAAAAGGCAATCAAGATAAAGACAACAATAATTTTTCTGGCGCTGTATTGTGTTGAGGCTTTAATCTCTCGAAAAGCGTTAAAGCCTTCGGGTAGGTTTTGCAAAGCCATAATCCCAGCCAATAAGGGTGCAACTTTTTTATCGATGACAAAGGTGGCCCCTAAAGCCAGGGCTTCGGGGATAAAATCTGCCAGCATCGCCACCAGTTGACTGGCGGAGGTTTTATTTTTGGCCAGGAAAATATCCAAAGCCATAAACACCAAACCACCCAACATAAAGCTCAATGCCGTGACCCAAATCGGCAGGTCTTTACTACCCTCCGGCACCAACACCAAAGCCACCGCCGCCAATAAAGCCCCACCGCCAAAAGCCATCACACCATGACGAAGCTCATTTTTCAGCCAATTACGGCGAATGTTTTCAAAAGCCGCCAAGCTACCGCCAATGGGAATCGAGACACCGGCCAATAAGGTCAACAATACAATAACTAACCACTCATTCATCACTTAAGTGTATCGTAATGGTCTAAAGCTGGGCAATGTTTTATATTATTTGTTACTTTCCGACAACACCACCCGGTTGCGACCTGGTCTGTTTGCTTTGTATAAAGCTTCATCGGCTTGGGTCAGTCCCTGTTCAATTTTTTTGTGCTGATCTAGCTGATAGACACCGATACTGATGGTGAACTGAATCGTTTTTTGGTTTGATAGTAACACCTTACTTTGCTCGACTTGCCGGCGAATATCTTCAGCCAATGCCAAGGCCTCTGCTTCGGATGAATCATATAAGGTGACCAAAAATTCTTCGCCACCCATGCGTGCTATCAGCCGATTCTCGTTGTCAAAAGTTTTCAATAATGCTGCAAATCGTTTGAGGACTAAATCGCCTGCCGCATGACCTTCAAGGTCATTAATTTTCTTAAAATGATCAATGTCGATGGCCAACAGACTGATGGAGCTGCTGTCTTTATTCGCCTGATTGCCAGATTCAATTTGATTAAAAAAGCCACGCCGATTAAGCAAGCCCGTCAGCCAGTCGCGCATCGCCAAATCAGAATTGCGTGCTGCCAAGGATGCGAATTTCAGTACCAGGCAGCCAACAGCCAGGGTCAGCATAAACAATAACGAAGCGATGGTAAATATCGACCGGTGATAGTCTAAAGACTGGCGCGCGGTGGTCGGTAAAATCTCAATAAGTCCTGCATAGGACCAAATAAAGATAACGAGGTAAATAATAACCGCATAACGTAAGCGCCGGAATATTCGCGCCAGCTCAGTCCGTAATGGCGCAGCAAGGGCGTGCTGTAAGGCAATCAGATACACCACCTGGCCTAAAACCGTACAAAGTACACGATAGCGGGCGTTGGGCCATAAAATCTCCCAGGCAATAATACTGGTGAGCGGAAAAACCATCAAAAGTATCAACAACCAGGTTTTTATCGGCTGATCACTAAATTGCCAAAAGCCCATCAAGAAAAAGATTGATGCTGCACCAATAAATAAGTGGTTTAAGGTGTTTCGAAATAACTCCCAGGCTTCCGGGACATCAATTGAAAAAGCAAATAATGAGACACCGTTCAGTAAAAAACCCAGCGCCCACCATATCGCTGCCCGATCATTTAGCCGGCCACTCCCCAAATAAAGTAACAAGCCGCCCAGCATCATTTGCATAATGCCACGGGTAAACGCCATGGTGACAATATCAACCGTTAGAATGCTTATACCATTCATAAAAAACTTACTTGCTGAGAAGAATAATCAGGGGCAACGCAATAATCAAACCTGCTATTAACCCGAAACTTGATGGGCATTATAGCTAATTTAGTATATGTCCGCATAATTTGTCATGATTTACCCTATTCACTTGTAGATCGCGGATTTTTTGTTTTAGCATTCAACCTGCTTCCGGTTTCAAATATTTAAGCTTGCCTCAAGGAATTAATAGCAATTACTCTAATTAACACTTTGTCCATCAACAAACCCAATAATTGTGCAACACTTATACTGATGGTTGCTCTGAAATCATCTATAATTGAAGTATAAACTAATACATGATTGAGAAGTAAATACATGTCAGATGAAACAATCAATAGCCGATATGGCTTAAATCCCGCACACAGTGAAGTGGTCGGGGCCTGCAAAACAGTCACGCCATGCAAGGTTTTGGACATGGGCTGTGGTACCGGGCGCAATGCGCTCTATCTAAGTGAGTTAGGTTTTCAGGTGACAGCGGTGGATAATAATCCCAATGCCATTAACAGGCTGCAGCAGATTGTGGCAGAAGAGAATATCAACAACATTCAGGCGCATGTGTACGATATTAATCAAGCCGAGCTCAGCGAAGATTATGGCTTCATTGTCTGCACTGTGACCTTAATGTTTCTTCATCCGGCTCGGGTTGCTGCTGTTATCGCTGATATGCAAACCCATACATTGCCGGGTGGTTACAACCTGATTGTCTGCGCCATGGATACGGACGAACATCCTTGCCCGGCTCCTTTCCCATGTACATTTAGTGAAGGCCAGTTAAGTGAGGCCTATCAAGGCTGGGAATTGCTCAAGTATAACGAAGATATCGGCACCATGCACAATGGTGCCCAACTACAGTTTGCCACCCTATTAGCGCGCAAGCCTGATCGGTAACCATTCATTTGGAGATGTCATCATGCGTATAACAGTCATCGGTGCCGGCTTTGCCGCCCTCACAGCGGTCAAGACTTTGCGTCAACAATCAAAAAACGTGGAAATTACCGTGATTGCCCCGCGGGCTGAGTTCATCTATTTGCCCAGTGTTATTTGGTTACCGGCAGACCTGCGAACAGCCGATGATTTACGCATTGATCTCAACCATTACTTCAAGAAAATGCGCGTCTCTTTCATCGCCGGAACAGTAAACCGTATTTCTAATGACTGTCGTCAGGTTCACACCGAAACTGAAACGGTTGATAACGATGCCCTGATTATTGCCAGTGGTGGTCGCTTTATTAAAAAACTGCCGGGTATTGAACATGTGCTGACCCCTTGCGAAGGTATTAAAGTCGGTGAAACCATTCGCGATCGGCTCGCAGCCATGAAGTCGGGCACAATTGCGATGGGTTTCGGCGGCAACCCCAATGAGCCGACCGCCATGCGCGGCGGCCCGATGTTTGAATTTGTTTTTATTATCGAAACCTTATTGCGCAAACAAGGCCGACGCGATCAATTTAAACTGGTGTTTTTCAACCCCAATGACAAACCCGGTGTCCGCTTAGGTCCTGATGTGCCCGACAAGCTGATGCAGTTAATGCGTAAACGCGGTGTGGAAACCCACCTTGGTCATAAAATTAAAGGCTTTACTGAAAACAGTGTCATGACAGAAGGTGGCGACATTACCGCTGACTTAATCCTGTTTATGCCGGGTATGACCGGCCCCGCCTGGCTGGCAAACACGGATTTGCCGCAGTCGCCGGGTGGCATGATAGCTGCCAATGAACACACTCAGGTAGATGGCTTCAAGCATGTCTATGTCGCCGGTGATGCCGGTAGTTTTCCGGGTCCCCAGTGGCAACCCAAACAAGCCCATGCCGCTGATATCCAAGCCAAAGTGGCGGCCACCAACGCCTTGCGTCTGCTACAAAATGTCACCACTGAACTCGATAAAATTAATCATGAGCTATTGTGCATTATCGACACCCTCAGCCATGGAATTTTTATTAAACGTAATGCCAAAGGCGCCACCTTCTTACCGCCCTTGCGCATCATGCATTACGCCAAACGCTTTTTTGAAAAGCGCTACTTACGGCAATATCGGGGTTAAGGCATGGCCGCTTCGTCACACATCATTTCTTCCGATGTTTTGGTCATTGGTGGCGGGCTGGCCGGTATCGTGACCGCTTTAGCAAGTATACGCGCAGGTCTGTCCGTCACGCTGGTTGACCGGGATACGCCGGAACGTTTTGGCGGGCTGGCACGCTGGGCGTTTGGTGGTATGCTGCTGGTGGATACGCCACTGCAACAAAAAATGAAGATTGTCGATTCACCGGACATTGCCCTTAAAGACTGGCTCAGTTTTGGTGAGCTCAGTGCCGAAGATCAGCTGCCTTTGCAATGGGCGCGCCACTATGTCGAGAATTGTCGTTCTGAGGTGTACGACTGGTTGATGAATGAAGGTATAAAATTCTTACCGGCGGTTAATTGGGTTGAACGGGGTCGTTTCGGAGACGGTAACAGTGTTCCCAGATACCATGTGATTTGGGGCACGGCACGTGAATTGGTGCGAACTTTAATCGCGGCTTTACAGCGAGAAAGTGGCCGCGACCAATTGACGCTACTGCACCAACACCGCGTCACCGAATTAGCACATCAAGCCGGACAAGTCAGTGGCGCATTAGCCATTAATGAAACCAGTGGTGAATCTGTTCGTTTAAACGCCCCAACCGTGGTGATTGCCACCGGCGGCATTAACGGCAGCCATCAAGAGTGCCGAAAAAACTGGCCGGTCAATCGGCCACAACCGACAGACATGCTCAATGGTGCCCACCCCTATGCCGATGGACGCATGCATCATTGGGTTGCTGATTATCTCGATGGACAGATTACCCATGCGGGTGAAATGTGGAACTATGCCGCCGGTTTTGCCCACCCTTATCCGCATTTCCCCGGTCACGGCTTATCCACCATTCCCTGCAAGTCCGCATTGTGGTTGAATCATCAGGGCGAGCGCATTGGTCCGGAACCTTTGGTTACCGGTTTTGATACCCACTGGCTTTGTCAACGGGTTGCTGAACAAGAAAAGCCCTGGACCTGGCACCTGCTGAATTGGCGCATCGCCGCCAAAGAGTTCGCCATTTCCGGCGCCGAACACAATGCCCGAATCAGAGACAAACAGTTCCCGCAGTTCGTCAAAGAACTGTTACTGGGCAATCATCGCCTGGTGCAACAAATGCAGCGCGAAAGTCGTGATTTTCTGGTGGCCGATAGCTTGCATGAATTGAGCCATAAAATGAATCGCCTGACCTGCTCAAATGACATCAACCCAAAAACATTGCAAGCCGTCGCCGATGACTTTGATGCCAATTTCTCTAAGGGCTCACAGTTACTTAATGACCCTCAAATTCGGCTTATTCAGCACGCCCGGCAATGGAAGCCGGACCGTTTACGCACCTGTAAACCGGCACCTTTACAACAAAAAGGCGCCGGGCCCTTTATTGCCATTCGCATGCAATTAATCACCCGCAAAAGCCTGGGTGGCTTACAAACTGATTTGCACAGTCGTGTTCTCAATGCCCACGGCGAACCCATCAACGGCCTATACTGCGTGGGTGAGGCTGCCGGTTTTGGCGGTGGCGGCGCCAACGGTAAACGCTCGCTGGAAGGCACTTTTTTACCCGGTTGCATTATGACCGCACGCGCGGCGGTGCGTTCGATTGTGGGGAGCGACAAGCCATGAAACTGACCTTTCCGGTGACTGCCGCAGACTACCGTAAAAGAGCACGTGCCCGATTGCCCAAATTCCTGTTCGATTATTTGGATGGCGGTGCCACCGACGAACAAACGCTGCGTGCCAATGAAACTGACTGGCACAAGATAAAACTGCGGCAACGGGTGTTGGTGGATGTTGACCAAATCGATACCGCAACCACGATTGTCGGAGAATCCTGTGCCATGCCCGTGGTACTGGCACCGCTTGGCCTGGCCGGTATGATGGCACGCCGTGGCGAGGTACTGGCGGCACGCAGCGCAGAAGCTGCGGGGATTCCATTCACATTGTCTACAGTTGGCATTTGCCCGGTGGAAGAAGTGCAGGCGGCCGTTAGCCGCGCCACCTGGTTCCAGCTGTACATGATCCGCGACCGAAACCGTATTAAGACATTACTCGAAAAAGCCTGGACCGCCGGCTGCCGGACTTTGGTCTTTACCGTTGATTTACCGCAACCGGGCATGCGCCACCGTGATATCCGCAATGGTATATCCAGCCCCGGTGCGCGTGCCAAAACCTTGAAAATGATACACCTATTATCACGACCGCGCTGGCTGTGGGATGTCGCCATACGCGGCGGCCCGCTTAATTTTGGCAACCTCAGTGATGTCATGCCGGGTACCGGAAATCTTGATGCCATTAAGGCCTGGATTGATGCCCAATTCGACCCCACCGTCACCTGGGAAGATATGGCCTGGTTGCGTCAACATTGGCAAGGTCAATTGCTACTCAAAGGCATCCTTGATGCCGATGATGCGCGACAAGCGGCCGACATCGGCGCCGACGGCATCGTGATCTCGAACCATGGTGGCCGGCAGTTAGACGGTGTGGCCTCGGGCGTCAGTAAATTACCGGAAATTGTTGCCGCCGTGGGCTCAGAAACTGAGATTCTGGTCGATGGCGGTGTGCGCAGCGGTGTGGACATCTTCCGGGCTCTGGCATTGGGCGCGCAAGGTGTTATGATTGGCCGGCCCTGGGCATGGGCACTGGCAGGTGCCGGTGAGACCGGCTTGAATCACTTACTCGCCAGTCTGCAACAGGAACTGCGACTGGCCATGACCCTCACCGGCGTGACCCGAATTAATGATATTGGTATGGATCAACTTGAACGTATTGGAGATAAATGATGATGAATGGCGCGCAAGCTTTAATGAAAACCCTGGTCGATGCCGGTATTGAGGTCTGTTTTAGTAACCCCGGCACCAGCGAAATGCATTTTGTGGCAGCACTCGATGATGAACCAAAAATGCGTGCTGTCCTCGGACTTTTTGAAGGTGTGGTGACCGGTGCCGCCGATGGTT
>CAZWVE010000066.1:4617-7236 GCA_964636925.1 uncultured Marinicella sp. | reverse complement strand
CTGGGATCCGGTGGATCAGACAGTTTTGGCCAATGAACAAGTCATCGATGGTAAAGGCTGGCGTTCCGGGGCAGAAGTCATTCGAAAAACCATCCCGCAATGGTTCTTGAAAATTACCGATTATGCGGAAGAACTTTTAGATGCCCTGAATGACATGCCCGGCTGGCCTGATTCAGTGAAAACCATGCAACGAAACTGGATTGGTAAATCAAAAGGGCTTGAGATAGATTTTGAAGTGCCGGACTTTGGCACAATACGAATTTTTACCACCCGGCCCGATACCTTATTTGGGGTTTCGTATATGGCGGTGGCACCGGAACATCCCCTGGCTTTGCAAGCGGCTGCGACCAATGCAGAACTGGCTGGGTTTTTGACCCAATGCAGCAAAGAACAATCGAACGAAGCGGCCATGGCGACCATGGAGAAAAAAGGTATGGCCACCGGTTTACAGGCGATTCATCCATTGACCGGTGAAAAAATTCCGGTGTGGGTGGCCAATTTTGTCTTGATGTCTTATGGTACCGGTGCAGTGATGGCTGTGCCCGGTCATGATGAGCGCGATCATGAATTTGCCCTGAAATATGATTTACCGATTAAACGTGTCATCAAAGGTGAAGGTGATATCCGGACGGCGCCTGAAACAGAATATGGCGAATTGGTGAATTCCGGTGACTATACCGGCTTAAATTTTGATCAGGCATTTGTAAAAATGCAGCAGCATTTTGAAGCACAAGGCATTGGTCAATTACAGATTAATTACCGCCTGCGCGATTGGGGTGTTTCTCGTCAGCGCTATTGGGGTTGTCCAATTCCGATTATTTATTGTGATAAATGTGGCGCCCAACCGGTTCCGGAAGCTGACTTGCCGGTGGTTTTGCCGGAAGACGTGGTGTTTGATGACACCGGTGGTTCGCCGTTGAAGAAAATGCCTGAGTTTTACCAAACCACCTGTCCAAAATGTCATCAACCGGCGAAGCGTGAAACTGATACCTTTGATACTTTTATGGAGTCTTCCTGGTACTACGCGCGTTACGCCTGTCCCGATTATGATCGGGGTATGCTCAATGATGAAGCCAACTACTGGGTGCCGGTGGATCAATACATTGGTGGCGTCGAGCATGCCATCTTACATCTTTTGTATGCCCGTTTTTTTCACAAAGTGCTTCGCGATCAGGGATTGGTGAATAGTGATGAACCCTTTCAACGTTTGTTGACCCAGGGAATGGTTCTGAAAGATGGTGCGAAAATGTCAAAATCAAAAGGTAATACAGTGGCGCCGCAGGCTTTGATTGATCGCTACGGTGCTGATACCGTGCGCTTATTTTCTATGTTTGCCGCCCCACCGGAACAATCTCTGGAATGGTCCGACGAAGGTGTCGAAGGCGCCCATCGTTATTTAAACCGCTTATGGCACCAAATTCAGGAGTTTAGCCAACGCTTACCCGTTGATACGACAATCGTGGGTGAAAATTTGACCAGTGAGCAACAACAGCTGCGCTATAAAGTTCACCATACCATCGCCAAGGTAACAACCGACATTGCTGAGCGACAACATTTTAATACCGCCATCGCGGCCATGATGGAACTGACCAATGCGCTGAGTAAATATAACCCGCAGAATTCAGTCGATGATGCCCTGTTGTATGAAGGCTGGTTGACACTGGTGAAAATGATGAGCCCGTTTGCCCCACATATATGTCAGGCATTATGGCAGGATTTAAATCAGACAGGTATTTTGGCCGAACTGACCTGGCCGCAACTGGATAAAACGGCATTGATACAAGATGAAATTGACATGGTGGTTCAAGTCAATGGGAAATTACGGGCTAAAATCAAGGTGTCGGCAGATGCCGATAAAGCCACAGTTGAAGCACAGGCTTTGAACGAAGATAATGTTAAGCGTTTTGTAGCGGATAAAACCATCCGTAAAATTATCGTAGTACCCAAAATATTAGTTAATGGGGTGGTTTCGTGATGTCTCGATTGTTAATTATACCAACACTGTTAATACTCGCCGGCTGTGGCTATCATTTAAAACAGCCTTATCAGTTGCACCCGGCATTAGAAAAAACCCATTTGGGTTTGTCATTAACCTCACCGTTATATCAGCCGTTGGCCACTGCCCTGACAAACCAGGGGATTCAATTGGTTGATGCAGAGTCCGCAGATGCGTTATTGGTCATCGGCTTAAATCAGTTGCAAAAAGAAATACAATCCATTGGCGTTAATAATCGGGTCCAGGAATACCGATTGGATTATCAGCTTGATTTTAAGGTTTTTATTGAAGATGAGTTGGTGTTAAGTTCAAAACGTTTGCAACTCAGTAAAGATTACGCCTTTGATATTGGACAAATTACCGGTACCCAGAGTGAAGAACGTTTGCTGCGAGAGCAATTGTATGAAGACATGGCACAAATGGTCATTCGCTATTTGGCGAACCAAAGTTTGACATTAGTGAACGCGCAAGAAACACCTTAATGCGCCTTTACGCCAACCAATTTCAAGCTCATATCAACAAAACATTGGCCAAATGTTATTTGTTGGTGGGTGATGAACCGTTACAAAAACAAGAAGCGTTTGATGCGATACTAAAAAAAGCCCGAGAGCAGGGCTTTACCG
>CAZWVE010000066.1:0-4517 GCA_964636925.1 uncultured Marinicella sp. | reverse complement strand
AAACAAGAAGCGTTTGATGCGATACTAAAAAAAGCCCGAGAGCAGGGCTTTACCGAGCGAGAGCGGCACATCGTTGATACCAAGTTCCAATGGTACGATCTCCAAAATGCATCAGCCAATTTATCCCTGTTTGCAGAAAAGCGCATCATAGATCTGCATATGCCCTCGGGTAAAGCCGGTCAAAAAGGTTCTAAATTCCTGACCGAGTTTGTTAAAAATTTACCTGTGGATATACTGTTAATCATTCGCTGTGATGAATGGACCATGGCCAATGATAAAACCAAATGGGTTAAAACCTTCATAGACGAAGGTGTCTTTATGCGTGTTTATCAACCTGATGTTAAAGAATTACCCAATTGGATGGCCGCCCGTTGTCGACAATTAAAACTCAATATTGATGCGCAAGCCATTGGGCTGTTAGCTTATCGTTTAGAAGGCAATCTATTGGCAGCTGCTCAAGAGCTTGAAAAATTAAAAATGCGTTTCGGCGATCAGCATCTTGATATAAAAGACATTGCAGGTCTGGTGGCGGATAATGCCAGATTCGATGTGTTCCGATTAACGGATGCTCTTATGGATGGTGACAGTGGTCGGGCCATCCGTGTGGCGCGATCATTGCAACAAAATGACACCTCGCCGGTCATTGTGCATTGGGCTTTAGAAAGCCTGACCAGACAATTGGCTGAGTTGGCTTTTTTGCGTGAAAAAAACAGTAATATTTCCAATGCGGATTATCAACGTATGCGGATCTGGCCAAAACAACAAGCCACCTTTCAACGGGTATTAAATCGGTTAAATCGAATTAGAATTGAGCACTTGTTGCAACAATTATGTGACATTGATTTTATGATTAAAGGTCGTCGCCAAGGCAGTCCATGGCAAGCCACTGAACAATGGCTGGCCAATTTTAATCAGCGGCTATAAATTCTAGAGCCCATGAATTAAACCAGAATGGCTTAAGCTCTGATCACGATTAATACACGAGCCTGTTTTAGACTTATTTTTCACGGTTTATTTGCTTAAATAACACATTTAGAATCAAAAAAAGTATGCATATTATTTGGTTTCGAGATGATTTACGGTTAACAGATAATCCGGCCTTAACAGCAGCCGTCAATCAGGCCAATCAAGATAACTGCCCGTTAATTGCTTTATTCATACGATGCCCCGAGCAAGATGAGAAGCACCACCGTGCCCCGGCACAAGCTGACTTTATCGATGCCAATATCGCTGATTTGATACCGCGACTTCAGAAAATCAATATTTCATCCATGGTAAAATCCGTACCGCTTTTTGATTATGTACCGGCGGTTTTTGAGTCATTATTGGATATACACGCGATAAAGAAAGTTTTTTTCAGTCGCAATTATTTGTTGAATGAGCAGAAACGTGATCAAGCTGTGATTGAATTGTTACAGCAACATCAGGTTACTGTACAAGTGAAAGAGCCCGCCTATTTATTATCACCAAAATCCATCGAAAAAAATTCAGGCGGCATGTATCACGTCTTCACCCCTTATAAAAAACAGTTTATCCAACAAATTAAGAACAGCTATGAGTCACCTTTAACAATGCCTGATCAGGTGAAAAATGAATTTTTGGGTGAGTTACAAGGAGATTCGTTATGCGTAGATTGGCAGCACTCATGGTGGCCGATAGGAGAATCCGCAGCCCGACAACGGTTGTGCCAATTTGTAGACAATCAACGCTATCATAAATTAAGAGATTATCCGGCAATATCAGGAACTTCAAAACTGTCTCCTTATCTGGCGTTGGGTATTATCAGTGCCCGCCAATGTCTGGCTCAGGCCTTAAAGCAACAGGGTGAGTCTGCTTTTCAGTCCACCTGGGTGAGTGAGCTTATTTGGCGTGAGTTTTATCATGATTTGGTGGCTTTTTATCCGCGTTTGGTGAAACATAAAACCTTTAAAACAGATGCCATGGATGACTGGCATTATGATGAGGCCATCGTTAAGGCTTGGAAAACCGGCCATACGGGTTTTCCCATCATTGATGCCGGTATGCGCCAGCTTAAACAAGAACATTGGATGCATAATCGGGTGCGGATGCTGACCGCGTCTTTTTTGACCAAGTTGTGTTTACATGATTGGCGCATTGGTGAGCAGCATTTTATGGAGCACCTGATTGATGGTGACTTTGCCTCTAATAACGGCGGTTGGCAATGGTCGTCTGCCACCGGCTGTGATGCGGCGCCATACTTTCGAATTTTCAATCCCACCACCCAATCCCAAAAATTTGACGAACAGGGTGAGTACATCCGTCAGTATGTCCCTGAACTTAAAGAACTGTCGAACAAAGAGATTCATAACCCCGGCGAACAACAGCGGCGGGACTGTGACTATCCGGCGCCAATTATTGATTATAAGCAAGCCCGGGTGCAGGCACTGGGTTGGTTTAAGTCCGGATAAATTACGCTATATTTTAATGATAAAGCTTTTCTTAAAACATTTAATCATGAGCTGACAATTGGTTACAATAATGCTTTCCCTAAAAAAGGCACTGTATGCCATTGTTCACCCAAGAAAATCAGGACGTCGTTGACTTTTTACATCATAAACTTGGCAATAACTGGCACATAGGTACGCCTTTGGGTATCGGTAAACCCAATCCATTGGTTAACGCCTTATATCACCATGTGGTCGATAAACCTGACATTCAGATGTCTTTATTCACGGCCTTGTCGCTGGAAGTACCTAAAGGTGACTCTTTATTGGAACAGCGTTTTTTAACGGCATTTACCGGTCGTCATTTTAAGGGTTACCCCGAATTAGCCTATATTGAAGACATCAAAAAAGACCGTGTGCCACAGCATATTCATCTGAAAGAATTTTATTTTCAATCCGGACAGTTTTTAGGTACAGTTTCCGCACAACAAAATTACATCAGCTGTAATTACACCCATGTGGCGCGCGATATGGTCAATCTGGGCATTAATGTGATTGTGCAAATGATTGCCGTTGACCGACGTGGGGAAAAAACACGCTATAGTCTCAGTTGTAATCCGGATTTAACCCTGGATGTGGTTCGCATCGCTGACTATAAAAACCGTCCCCGTCCGCTGATTATTGCCATGGTGAATGAAGAATTGCCTTTTTTAGAAGGTGAGGCGGTGGTGGATGCGGATTTTTTCGATGTGATTGCGGATAATCCAAGTGATTATTTTCAGCCCTATGCACCACCGGCCCGGCCCATTTCAGCCATTGATCACAGCATTGGATTACATGTCAGTACGTTAATCCGGGATAAGGGCACCTTACAAATTGGTATTGGCTCTCTCGCCGATGCTGTGGTGTACAGCAGCATTTTGCGCGATGATCATCAACAGGCTTACCGGGATGCGTTAACGGCTTTGCATATCCATCAGCGTTATGACGATTTAATTGCCGAGCACGGTGGCACAAAGCCATTCGAACACGGTTTATTTGCCGCCAGTGAGATGTTCGTCGAAGGTTTTATGCATTTGTATAAGTCGGGTATTATTAAACGAAAAGTCTATGAAGATGCGGATATTCAACGGCTTCTTAACGAGGGGCAATTGAGCGAACAGGTGTCGGCGATAACCCTCACGACTTTATTGGATCAAGGTATTATCCGGCAACAATTAACTGAACGTGATGTTCAGCGTTTACAGAAGGTCGGTATTTTTAAGGATAACCTCACATTCTTAAACAACAATTTATATGATGGTGAAGGCAATAAATTGGGTTACGATTTAAATAAGCCCAAACACTTAAAGCGTATTGCTGAACAAGCGCTCAACAGCCGGCTTGGCCATGGCGCTGTTTTACACGCGGCCTTCTTTTTAGGCTCGAAACGTTTTTATCAGTTTTTGCGGGATTTATCTGATCAGGAACGCGAGCTGTTTTTAATGACGCCGGTCAGTCAAATAAACCAACTCTATCGCACCGAAGCCATTGATCGCGCACAACGTATTAACGCCCGGTTTATCAACACCTGTATGAAAGTTGATGTCACCGGTGCCGCCATTTCTGATACCCTGGAAAATCATCAGGTGGTCAGTGGTGTCGGTGGTCAGTATAATTTTGTGGCCATGGCCCATGCCTTGCGCCACAGTCGTTCTATATTAATGCTTAAAAGTACCCACGGCAGTGGTCAAAAAAGAGAATCCAATATTGTCTGGCAATACCCCGAATGTACCATCCCCAGACACTTGCGTGATATTGTGGTGACTGAATACGGCATGGCCGATTTACGCGGCCAGAGTGATGAAGTGTGCATTCAGCGTTTGATTAGTATTGCCGACAGCCAATTTCAGGAAGATTTACGCCAAACGGCTGTGCAACATGGAAAATTGAATGCCGACTGGCAGATTCCCGAACCTTATCGTGACAACACCCCGGCAAAAATTAAGCAGGCTTTGGAGCCGCTGCAACAACAAAAATTATTTCCTCAATATCCCTTTGGCCATGATTTTACTGAGCAAGAACAGCGCATTATCAAAGCCTTGACCTGGCTTAAAAAACAACAAACAAGCC
>CAZWVE010000065.1:0-7239 GCA_964636925.1 uncultured Marinicella sp. | reverse complement strand
AAATTATTAGAAAAATATAACGTGCCCTGTGGTAACAGACGCTTCATACACGCCCGAATTAAGTCACCATGCTGCGCTTGTAAAATCCAATCTTGCTGACGTGAGTGCGAATTTGAAAAAGTCGGGGGATCAGCAATTATCAGGTCATAGTTGTCGTCACAAGCGGATAAAAAAGCCATCACATCCTGGCGAATGAATCGATGTTTGCCTTTAATGGCGTTTAAATCAAAATTATCTTTGGCCCATTGCAAATAGGTTTTTGAGGTATCAACACTATCCACCTGGACAGCACCTCCGATGGCTGCAGCCACAGAAATACTGCCGGTATAAGAAAACAAATTAAGAACACGCTTATTGTCAGATTTGGCTTGTACAGTTCGCCGTAACCAGCGGTGATCCAAAAATAAACCGGTATCTAAATAGGATTCAAAATCAACCCGATAACGTCGGCCTTGCTCATTAATCACCTTAATAGCGGTATCTGCTTGCTTTTCATATTGGCTGTCACCGCTTTGCTTGCGACGGGTTTTTACATGGATTAGATCACGACGCGGTTGTAATACCGACTGTATTGCCAGTAAGGCCTGGTTAAGATGCTTTTCGGCCTGTTTATCAGGAATGGTTTTCGGCGGACTGTATTCCTGTACCACGACGTGCTCATGGTAGCAATCAACCGCCACTGAATATTCAGGGATATCCGCATCATAAATCCGATAACAATCAATATGTTCACGCTTCAGCCAATGGCTCAATTTAGCGCGATTTTTCTTAAGCCGGTTGGCCATCATTTGTGCCGATGACGGTAGCGCAAAATACTGATTAGCGGGTACGCTGAAGCGATTGGATTTAGTGATAGCCAGTAAGCGCAACTGCACTGGAATACGACCGTTAAAAAATAAATAAGAGGCTTGTTCCTTATAGCCCAACAACCATGCCAGTGATTCATCCGGCGTTAATATCGCAGCCTGCGCTTCACGCACATTATGAGCCAGCCAGTGCGCCAGCTGTCGCCAGCTGGCTAAATAATTTTTTTGTAAACGCACCCCGTAAGGCGGATTACAGACAATGAGATTATTGCGCGGTGGAATTTTAAATTTG
This sequence comes from uncultured Marinicella sp., assembly GCA_964636925.1. GTDB lineage: Bacteria > Pseudomonadota > Gammaproteobacteria > Xanthomonadales > Marinicellaceae > Marinicella. The sequence continues at coordinate 6,141 of CAZWVE010000065.1, read as the reverse complement.
TCCAGCGTCTGATAATGAAACTGAATACGCTCACCACCGGCTAATTGCCGGCTGTTTTGCTGTGCCAGTTGAATCGACTTTTTATGGTGGTCAACACCAATAATTTGTCCCCGGTAGGTGGCTGCGGCTTGTTCATGTCGTTGCCGGGCCTCATCTTGTAATCGATGCCACCGGTTGACATCAAAATGCTGCCAACTGAATAAAGCATGGCTTTTATAGTCTCTATTCGGCGCCAGGTCGCTGGCCATGGCCCACCCTTCCAACAATAAGGTACCGGAACCACACATCGGATCAATCAAGTGATAATGTTGTCGGGCTTTTTGTGGCCAGTCAGCCCGTAATAAAATGGCAGCCGCCAGGTTTTCTTTTAACGGTGCCAGGGTGTTTTCACTGCGATAACCCCGTTGGTGCAAACTATGTCCGGTGATGTCCTGGTATAAACTTAACTGCTGATTTCTGAGATGACCATATAGACTTAAATGGCCATCATTCTTAACCACTTTGGGTCGTTGTTCATAAAAAGCGTAAAGCTGATCAACCACCGCATCTTTCATTACTTGAGATGAAAAGTGGGTGTTGTTTAACGATGCGCTGGTGCCTGAAAATCGCAGCGATACGGTATCGGGGAATTGTCGTACCAACGCGCGCCATTGCACACCGCTCACCGCCTTATATAAATCGTCTTTATGGCGACAGGGAAATACGCCGAGTTTAACCATAATGCGGTTTGCTAAACGACTCCACATAATCAGTTGCGGCAGCTGTTCTGCTGACATCTGAAAAAAAACACCCGCCAGGGCTTCTTTAACGTCTTCGCCGCCTAAATCGATGATTTCCTGCTTAAGCAATAATTCCAGCTGTTTCGGACATGTGGCAAACGCTTCGACCATTATGGGGTCTCTTTTTCGTTAATTTGGATGTCAATGGCAGCCGCCATATCAGCGGCTTTCTTACGGGCTGCGTTGAGGGAACGGGCCGTGGCCAAACAAACACCCAGCCGGCGTCGGCCATGTACTTCCGGCTTACCAAATAAGCGAACTTGTGTGCCTGTTTGGGTCAATGCCTGCGCAACTCCGCCAAAAGATATGCAATCGCCCTGCCCGTCAGCCAGTAATGGTTTGGAGACACTGGGCTGATAGTTTTTAATGACCGGAATTGGCAAGCCTAAAATAGCCCGCAGATGCAATGCAAATTGACTAAGATCCTGGGATATCATGGTCACCATACCGGTGTCATGCGGTCGTGGTGAGACTTCTGAAAATATCACGTCTTCACCGCGAATAAAAAATTCCACACCAAACACACCCCAGCCTCCCAAGGCTGCGGTAATTTTTTCTGACATTTCGCGTACCTTTGCCAGGGTGGTGTCAGTCAGGGCCTGCGGCTGCCAGGATTCAATGTAATCGCCACTGTCCTGCAAATGTCCGATGGGCTCGCAAAACGAAACGCCGGCCGCATGTTGAATCGTTAATTGGGTGATTTCAAAATCATATTTAACAAAAGACTCGACAATCACTTCTCCGGCACCGGCACGACCGGCTTCCTGACTTAAACGCCAGGCATCCTGGATACCATTTTCATCACGAACAACAGATTGGCCTTTACCCGAAGAACTGATGACCGGTTTCACCACGCAGGGAAATCCGATGTCGTTCACGGCTTGTAGAAAACCGTCATAATCTGACACAAAACGGTAATCACTGGTTTCCAGACCAAGTTCTTCAGCCGCCAGGTGACGAATGCCCTTTCGGTTTAAGGTTAAATCTGCGGCTTTGGCTGAAGGTACCACTTTATATCCGGCCGCCTCGGCTTTGACCAGTGCAATGGTGGCAATGGCTTCTATTTCCGGCACAATCAAATCCGGTTTTTCGGCGTTAATTAATTTTGCCAGTTGCACGGCGTCCAACATATCAATGACCCGAGATTCATGAGCCACCTGCATGGCAGGTGCTTTAGCATAACGATCAACGGCAACCACATAAAGTCCCATTCTCATGGCTTCAATGGTGAATTCTTTGCCGAGTTCACCGGAGCCCAGCAGTAAAATTTTGACAGGTTGTGGTCGCTTGTGTGAAAAATAGGCAGACATGCTTATGCAAAGAAAAAAACGCACATTATAACACTGAAACTGACGCGGTTATTGGACTCATTTATACTGGAAAAGCGACACGCTAAGCGGTATCATGTCCTTTTTTTTAAGCACACTGAAAACCATGAAAAAATTAATACTTATTGTCTGTATTTTTATGAGCTTTTCCTTAATGGCCGAAAACACATTAATTAAAATGCAAACCTCAGAAGGGGATATTTTTATCAAGCTATATGATGACAAAGCTCCAAAATCTGTGGCTAATTTTTTACAATATGTGAATGATGATTTTTATAACGGCACCATTTTTCATCGTGTCATTAGTACCTTTATGATTCAAGGCGGTGGTTTTACGGAAGATTTACAACGCAAACCCACGCGCGCACCCATCGATAATGAAGCCGATAATGGTCTAAAAAATGATCGCGGCACCATAGCCATGGCACGCTTACCTGATCCGAATTCCGCCACATCACAATTTTTTATCAATGTCCAGGATAATGCCGCTTTAAACTTTACCGGTAAACAAAACACAAATACCTGGGGTTATGCAGTGTTTGGTGAAGTCGTTAAAGGCATGGATGTGGTGGATGAAATTCGTTTTAAAGAAACCGGTGCTAAGCCACCTTTCAGACAAGATGCCCCCCTGGAAAATGTGGTGATTGAAGACATCTCGGTGATTTCAGAATTACCTGTTGATGCCGAACAATAAAACACTGTTTATCGCAGATTTACATCTGTGTCAGCAACACCCGGATATTAGCCAGCGTTTTATCCGCTTTTGTCGTGAACAGGCCAGCCGTGCCGATAAACTCTATATTCTGGGTGATTTATTCGAATACTGGTTGGGCGATGATGCCGTCGATGACATCGCCCAAATGGTACGAGATGAGTTACAACGTTTAACATCATTAGGTTGCGAGTGTTATTTTATGGCCGGTAACCGTGATTTTTTATTGGGCGAGTCCTTTGCTGACGCCTGTGGCTTAATTCTTTTAAAAGAACCCCATATCATTGATCTATACCATCGCCGGGCTTTGCTGGTTCACGGAGATGCAGAATGTACCGATGATGTCGCTTATCAACAAGCCAGGGGACAATTAAGGGATCCAGGGTGGCAAAAACAATTCCTGGCCATGCCCATTGCCGAGCGCATAGAATTTGCCCGACAGGCCCGACGTCAAAGCCAGGATCACACCGGACAGGCCGACATGGCCATCATGGATGTCAACACGCACGCCATAGAACGTCTGTTTCAAGACCATGATGTTAATCTCATTATTCATGGCCACACCCACCGACCTGCGGTGCACCGGCATCATGGTAACACCCGTATCGTTATGGGTGACTGGCACCACCAAACCCATTTCCTGGAAGCAACCGCCACACATTTAAAACTGGTCAATTACTGACACCCCGCAAGACGTGGCTTTCCCTTCTTTTCATGCTAAAATGCGCCACTGATATTTTTGTATAGAGATGACAGCATGACAGTACTTGACCATTTACAAACATTAAGAGCAGCACACGGTAATAAGCTCACCCACGGTTTAAGCGACGACATTATTCAGTCCTTTGCTGATAACGACCCAAACCTCAGCGAAGCCGTCAATAATGCCATGACACAGTATGACTTTGTAAGACAAAGCTATCCCGACATCATTAACCTGGATGAAGCTGATCAGGTGGCTTTTGTGCAACAATCTTTTGTTAATTTTTATGCCGGTGATGCCATCAATCCCTATGTGGCCCTGGCAGCCAAAGGCCCCTGGGTTATTACTCTTAAAGGTGCTGTGCTGCATGATAATGGCGGATACGGTATGCTGGGCGCCGGTCATGCACCGGATTATGTCTTAAAAACCATGGCCAAACCGCATGTTATGGCCAACATTATGACCGGCAATATCTACCAAAGACGCTTTACCGATTTATTACAAAAAGAAATTGGCATCAAACGAGATCACTGTCCATTTAGCCAGTTTATCTGTATGAATTCAGGCTCTGAAGCGGTCACCGTGGCTTCTCGGATATCTGATGTCAACGCCAAAAAACTCACAGGTCAAAAAGGTGAGCATTATGGTAAAACCATTAAAATCATGGCTTTAGAAGGTGCTTTCCACGGTCGTACCGATCGGCCGGCACAGTATTCTGATTCGTCCTTAAAATCTTATAAGAAAAATCTGGCCTCTTTCCAGGGACGAAATAATTTAATCACCGTACCGATTAACGATATTGAAGCACTGGAACAGGCATTTGATCAAGCCGCTCAAAATAACGAATTTATTGAATCCTTATTTATGGAACCGGTCATGGGCGAAGGCAACCCGGGTGTCGCTTTGACCCCTGAGTTTTATGCCAAAGCCCGTGAATTGACCGAAGAACACGGTTCACTGTTGCTGATTGATTCTATCCAGGCCGGCTTGCGGGCCCAGGGGTGCTTGTCTATTTGTGATTACCCCGGCTTTGAAGAATTGCCGGCGCCGGATATGGAAACTTATTCTAAAGCCCTCAATGCCGGACATTATCCCTTATCAGTATTGGCCATGAATAAAAAAGCAGCCGATCTATACGTGGTGGGCATTTACGGTAATACCATGACCGCCAACCCCAAAGCACTGGATGTCGCCTATGAAGTACTGACTCACATGACAGCTGAAATTAAAGACAATATCCGAACCATGGGCCAGTTGTTTAAGACCAAACTCAACAAACTAAAAGAGAGATTAAATGGCGAAATAACGGCCGTTGCTGGCACCGGTTTACTCTTTTCTTGTGAACTCAGTGAAGACTTTAAAGCCTACGGCGCCGGCAGTATCGAAGAATATTTACGTTATCAGGGTGTCGGTGTGATTCATGGTGGCAAAAATTCACTGCGTTTTACACCCCATTTTAATATCACAGAACAAGAAGTGGACCTCATTGTCAATGCAGTGGAACATGCCCTTTTAAATGGTCCTAAAATCAGCACCTAACAACAGAGATTATTTATGCAAACCCATTCAATTAAAACCTTACTAAACCAACAGGTGGCTGTCGATAGCGCGGTTGAAATTAAAGGTTGGATTCGAACCACACGTGACGCCAAAGGGTTTTCTTTTTTGGTGGTACACGACGGCTCCTGCTTTGATGGCATACAAGTGGTCGCTGATGAGCGCTTAGCGAACTACCAATCAGAAATCACCAAACTATTCACCGGTTGTTCGGTAATAGTTCGTGGCCAATTGACAGAATCAGGCGGTAAAGGTCAACAGTATGAAATTAAAGCCGATGAAGTTGACGTGGTCGGCTGGGTTGAAAATCCGGACAATTACCCGGTACAGCCTAAGCGCCACACCATGGAGTTTCTGCGCGAAGTGGCTCACTTACGTCCCCGCACAAACACGTTTAGCGCCATGATGCGGGTGCGTAACACCATGGCCCAGGCGGTACACCAGTATTTCAACGAACGTGGCTATCTGTGGTTACACACACCGATTATCACCGCCAGCGACTGTGAAGGTGCCGGTGATTTATTTCGGGTCAGTAACCTGGATTTACTGAACTTGCCGAAAACCGACAAAGGCGACATTGATTTCAGCAAAGACTTTTTCGGCAAAGAGACCTACCTCACCGTCTCCGGGCAATTGAATGCCGAAACCTATGCCTGTGCATTGAGCAAAGTCTATACCTTTGGTCCCACCTTCCGCGCTGAAAATTCCCATACCCAACGACATCTGGCTGAGTTTTGGATGATTGAACCGGAAGTGGCTTTTGCCGATTTAAACGACAACGCCGACTTGGCCGAAGATTTTCTTAAACACCTGGTCAAACAGGTCTTAGAGAACAATCCGGACGACATGGCTTTCTTTAATCAATTTGTCGATAAAGGCTGTATTGCACGTCTTGAAACATTGCTTGACGATCATTTTGAGCAGGTTGATTATGCCGATGCCCTGAAAATTTTAGAAAAAGCAAATGCAAAATTTGAATACCCGGTGAAATGGGGTCTGGATTTACAAACCGAACATGAGCGTTACTTAACCGAACAGCATTTTAAAAAGCCCATTGTGGTT
>CAZWVE010000064.1:0-7241 GCA_964636925.1 uncultured Marinicella sp. | reverse complement strand
TTTTTAAAGACCGGGCTTTGCCCACGTAGATGACGGTGTTATCGGCATCAAACATCTGGTAAACACCGGGAAGTGCGGGTAAATCAGCGATAAATTTTTGTGGGTCGAAGGGCTTAGGAGTCGTCATGATGTTGCATAGTGGCCTGATGCCCATCCAGCAGGGCTTGCCAGTGAGCGGTCAATTCACTGTCACAGCTTTGCTGTGTTTCTTTTTCTATGGAGCGTTTCAGGCGAGCCAGGTTGGCCTGGGGCCAATTTTTTTGGGTATGTTTGATATCACCCTTGTCAAAGTCAATTAAATAAATGTCATCACCATGAATCAGCAGGTTATGGACATTCAAATCGGCATGATAAATACCGGTTGCATGAAATCGACCAATGACCTTGCCCACCTGTCGCCACAGCTGGGGTTCGGATTGCATGATAATATCGGCAAAAGTCGCGTTGTGTTGAATGTACTGCGTAATCAGGTCATTGGTATAGAATAAACCCGATTTTTTAACCTGTACTGCTACCGGTTTTGGACAAGGAAGCCCTCGCGAGTGCATATAACTAAGCAGCTTAAATTCACGTACGGCACGGGTGTTGTCAAAACCTGACCAGAGATATTTATCCCTGCTGATTTTGGCATATAAGCCACCACGGTAGTAATGTTTTAACACCCATTTGCCCTCGTCAGATTTAATCATCCAAACAGAGCCGCGGCCCGCATAGGTGCCCAGTAAGCGGCCTTGATTGGCCCAATATTGGGCGTCGAACCAGTTTTTATCCGGTGTCTTTTTGAGATCCATGTGGGCCAAAAAGCGCCGTTTCTTTTTTTTGCTCGGGTGCAACGTGTTGTGCCGTTTATTCAATGTTAGAATAGACCATTTTAAATGATTTCAACCATGACAACAAACCAGTCAAGCCAATCTATCTGTATTTTACGGTTGTCCGCGATTGGTGATGTTACCCATATGATTCCCGTGGTTAAAAGCTTACAAGCGGGTTTGCCAGGTGTTGAATTAACCTGGGTGATAGGTCGTCTGGAATACCGTCTGGTGGGTGATTTACCCGGTGTGACGTTTATTGTCTTTGATAAGACTAATATGTGGCGCAGTATGAAACAACTTCGCAGGCAAATGAAAGCGCGGTGTTTTGATGTCTTATTGCACATGCAGTTATCATTTCGCGCTAATTTGTTGTCACGCTTGATACCGGCCAAACGCCGTATTGGTTATGATAAAAGCCGCCACAAGGAATTACATGGCTGGGTGGTGAATGAGACGGTGGCACCTCTCGTACACTATCATGTGTTGGATGGTTTTATGCAATTTGTGCGGTACCTGAATTGTGAACCGGTTATGGACTGGTCATTACCAATGGCTGATAACGATCGACAATGGGCTAAAAAACATATTCAGGCACAGAAAAAAAACATCATTATCAGCCCCTGTTCAAGCCACTATTGGCGAAACTGGTCGTCAAAAAATTATGCGGGCTTGGTTGACGCGCTTAATCAGAACTATGATGCCAACATTATGTTAACGGCCAGTCCGGCAGAAAAAGAAACGGCTTTTGTGGCTGAGATTATGCATCAGTGTCAATCGCCGGTGGTCAATTTAGCCGGCCAGGATACCTTAAAGCAACTTTGGGCTTTGCTTGGTTTGGCCGATTTGGTGATTTCACCGGATTCAGGCCCTATGCATATGGCCGGTGCCGTCGGCACACCTGTCATTGCTCTGATGGCAGCCAGTAATCCGCAGCGCTCGGGTAGCTATCAGTTTCCTGAATTAACGGTTAACAAGTATCCTGAAGCGTGTCAGAAGTTTTTGGGTAAAACCGCGGATGAAGTGAAATGGGGCACAAAGACCGAGGTCCCCGGTGCCATGGATTTAATCACGGTGGATGATGTTATGCAGAAAGTCATGCAAGTGTTTGACACCTGATTTACCACAAATAAATCACATCAGCGTCCACCAACGGATAGTTGTAGTCCAATTCATCAATCTTCTTCACCACCAGACGTTTCACTCGGCCGGTCACGGTCACGGCCCGATTCTTAAAATAAGCCGGTTCTAAAAATTTGGGTTTGCAGGCAATAAAGCGACCTAAATCGACCCGGTTTTGGTAGGAGGGTCTGGCATATTCATTGGGTACTTTAGCCATAATGGTCAGACAACTGTGCTCAGGCTTGTTCTCCACATCAATGACGATACCGGTCCAGCGGACGCGTAAATCTGTAATCGGGGTCTTTTGGTATTGTTGTGGGGGCATGGTGCTGTAATCACCACGCAACGGTTTGGGTGGTTGTACACAAGCAGACAGCGTTAATATCAACATAAGTAACAGAGATTTTTTCATGGCACGACCAGGCAAAAAATAAAATCAATTATAACCAACTTCAATAAACATACGCTGAACTGGTTTAATCAAACACCCATAAGTTGCCCGTAAATAAGCAATAAACTGACAAATAATGACAGCATCAGTATTAGCCCCAAACATTCTGCCAACACCCGGACCAGTAGTTGGCCCCATGTCGGGTGCTTGATAAAGTAATAGACAGTATAACTGGTGCTCACACCAAGTAACATGAATAAAATAAACAGGGGTTTTATTACCAGCAAAACCCCCATCACAGCAAGCATCATCAATCCGGTTAAGTTCATTCGATTAAATAAAATCATCAGTCAATCATTGTTTAATTAGCGAGTGACCATTTAAAAACACACCTGTCGCAAAAAGTGAGAATCACGCATGGATTTTTAATCTGATTGTGAGACTTGCTTAAATGACGTGTATTAATCTAAAATAATAGAGATGAACAGAGCAAAAAAAATTCTTAACGAAACATTTGGCTACAGTGACTTTCGCAATCATCAAGCGGACATAGTGGCGACGATTTTAAACGGGCAAGATGCCCTGGTCTTAATGCCCACCGGTGGCGGTAAGTCTTTGTGTTACCAGATTCCATCTATCGTACGCCCGGGTGTGGGGGTGGTTATTTCGCCTTTGATTGCGCTGATGGAAGATCAGGTCAATGCCTTGCGATTATTGGGTGTGCAGGCTGCTTATATTAATTCGACGCTGTCAGCGGCTGAAGTCAAAACAATTGAAGAACAGGTTCAGTCCGGGGCACTGGATTTACTTTATATGTCTCCTGAACGCTTGTCAAATGAAGACACGTTGGCTTTTTTAAAGGGAGTTGATCTGGCTTTGTTTGCTATTGATGAGGCGCATTGTGTCTCGCAATGGGGGCATGATTTCAGACCGGAATACCAAAACCTCTCGGTGCTCAGTGCGCAGTTTCCGAAGGTGCCACGGGTGGCTTTAACGGCGACTGCGGATGCGCGGGTGCGCGATGAGATTGTTAACGAACTTAAATTACAGGATGCCCAACAATTTATATCCAGCTTCGATCGGCCCAATATACGTTATGCCATTGAAGAACAAGACCGCGGCAAACAGCAGTTATGGGAATTTATCAGCCAAAATCACGCTGAAGATGCCGGCATTGTGTATTGTTTGTCACGTCGTAAGGTGGAATCGGTGGCAGATTATTTAACAGGTCAGGGACGTACCGCCTTGCCGTACCATGCCGGTTTATCGGCCAAAGTCCGGGCAAAAAATCAAAAACGTTTTTTGATGGAAGATGGTGTCATTATTGTTGCCACCATTGCCTTTGGTATGGGTATTGATAAACCTGATGTGCGTTTTGTGGCCCATTTTAGTATGCCCAAAAACATTGAATCCTATTATCAGGAAACCGGCCGGGCCGGTCGTGACGGTCGTCCGGCCAATGCCTGGATGGCCTATAACTACAAAGATGTGGTCATGCAGCGGCAGTTTATTCGTGATTCTGAAGCCGGTGATGAGTATAAAAATGTGCTGCACAATAAGCTCGATGCGTTGGTCGATTTATGTGAACAACTGGAATGTCGCCGAATAACCTTATTACGCTATTTCGGCGAAGAATTGGCTGAGCCCTGCGGTAATTGTGACAATTGTCTGAACCCGCCTGAAAAAATTGATGCCAGCACCGAGGCACAGATGGCGTTGTCTGCGATTTATCGTACGGAACAACGTTTCGGCATGATGTATCTGATTGATGTTTTAATTGGCAGTGAAAATGAGGAACGGATTAAACAGTTTAAACACCACAAGTTGAATGTGTACGGTATTGGTAAAAATCACCCAAAAACCTGGTGGCGACGTTTGTATCGACAATTAATTAGCCTTGGTTATATCGAAGTGGATGAACAGTTTGGTGCTTTAAAACTCACCGAGAAAGCCAAACCCTTATTAAAAGGTGAGGAATCTTTTTATTTGCGTGACGTGGTTAAAGCGAAAAATAAAACCGCTCAAAATGATAATCTCGAACTGGGTCGTCATGACACCGTATTATGGAATGCCTTGCGTCAACTCCGTACTGATTTAGCGGCAGAACACGGTGTTCCGCCCTATGTGATTTTTAGTGATGCTTCGTTACTTGAAATGGTCAGGAAGCGGCCGGTTGAGGGAGAAAAATTCATGTATATTTCCGGTGTGGGCGAATACAAACTCGCTAAATACGGGGAGGCTTTCTTGAAAGTGATCAAAGACAATCCCTTGCCTGAAAAACTGGATAACCGACTTGAGGATGAGGTCAATGTAACTTTGGATCATTTTCTTGAGCTGGAGTCAGTGGAGGCGGTGGCAGAAACCCTGGATTTAAATACCAAAACGGTGTATGCCCATCTGGCCCAGGCCATTGCTGCCGGCTTAGTGGATCGCAAAGCAGTGACAGAGCTGGATGACAATGAAATTGATTACATTGAAGAAACCGCCGAGATGACGGGCTACATTGAGGATAAAAAACTCAAACCGGTTTACGATGCCTTGGATGGTTTATACGATTACGGTGTGCTTCGATGCGTATTGGCTGAGTTGGAATAAATATCCCGGTCAATGACTGCACCCTTACGTATTCTTGCTGATGAAAATATTCCGGGTCTAACAGCCGCTTTTTCAGATGATGTGGTGCTGCGCCTTATGCCGGGGCGTGACATTAATAAATATGATGTGATGGACAGTGATGTGTTGTTGGTGCGCTCGGTGACCCCCGTTAATGCCGATTTACTGGACGGTTCGCCGATTAAATTCGTCGCTACTGCCACCATCGGTCTTGATCATATTGATTTGGATTATTTGAAAAGCTCGAACATTGGCTTTGCCTATGCACCCGGCAGTAATGCCCAGTCGGTGGTTGAATATGTGTTGGTGGCGATGGCTTATTGGTTACAACATAATCAGCGTGCCTTCAAAGATGTCACGGTGGGTATCGTTGGGGTGGGGCGAATTGGCGGCTTGTTGCACCGTTATCTGAAGCAAATGGGTGTGTCGTGCCTATTATGCGATCCGCCGAGACAAACACAACAACCGGAATTACCGTTTTGTTCTCTTGCAGAAATTAGTCAGGCTGACATCATCAGTTTCCACGTGCCGTTAACAGACATCGGTGCCTGGCCGACCAGGCACATGATCACCCCCGCCTTTTTGTCTACGCTAAATGCCAATCAATTACTGATTAACAGTGCCCGTGGCGCTGTTTTAGATAACCAGATGGCATTAAAACACATGCAACATTCAAACAACACCGTGAATTTAATTTTGGATGTCTGGGAACATGAGCCGGACATCAATGCGGCGTTATTAAGACAATGTCTTCTGGCCACACCGCATATTGCCGGCTATGCCATTGAGGGCAAATGGCGTGCCACCGCCATGCTGTGTCGGGCATTGGGTGATTATTTTAATGTACCTGTTAGCAGTGGGTATTTAGATAAACTAACGCACATTGAACAGCCCTGGTTGCCCCATAAAGATGAAGATTTGGTGTCTTCTTTTTTATCTCGTTATGCCATTAAAGAGGATGACATGGCATTGAGAAATGCCGTGAAAAAATTACCAAAAAGCTTTGATTATTTAAGAAAAAACTACCCTGCAAGGCATGAGTTCTTAGCGCCCATCAATCACGTGGTTAACTGATAAAACAGTAACGGCAATTTTTTGGGTAATTCTTCGATGTTTTTGATATGAACAAACGATTGTCCGCCGAAAATATAAGCTAAATAATCATGGGGCTCTATATCAATGGAAATACAAAAGGGTACCAGGCCCTCTTTACGGGCAGCTGTGACTGCATGTTTGGTGTCTTCCATACCATATCGGCCTTCATATTGATCCAAATCGTTGGGCTTCCCATCGGTTAAGATAAGCAATAATTTCTGGCCGGTTTTCTGTGTAGATAATTGTTGTGTGGCATAGCGAATAGCCGCACCCATGCGGGTGTAAAAATTGGGTTTAATGGCATATATTCGATTGCGCACCGTGTCATCATAGGTTTCATCAAAACCTTTTAATTGATAATAGCGGACATGGCTACGAAGTTTCGAAGCAAAGCCAGTGATTGAAAAGCGTTCTCCGGCGGCACTCAGGCATTCACCAAAGATATAAAGTGATTCACGAATAACATCGATGACTTTTCGGTCACCGGAAATAAAAGCATCGGTTGTCAGTGATAAATCAGCCAATAACAGCGTTGATAAATCTCGATTGCTTTGATGCAATTGGCGGTACAGGTTTGGATCCGTGGTGCCTTTACCCATGAAGCGTTGTACACTGAACTCCAGGAAACTGTTTAAATCGGCTTCATCACCTTGTTCTTGGCGATCCAGCCATTTTCTCTCCGGTTTAAGTGATTCAAATTGACGTTTGAGTAATTTTGCTTGTTTTTTGGTTTGTTCTCGCCATTGGGCCGGTTCCGTGATCTTCAGGGCCATGGTTTGTAAGGCACATTGCCGTTCAATCAATTGTTCTTTTTTATAATGCCATTCAGGTAATAGGATACCTTCACTAAGCAAGACATCATCGTATTCTGCAGACGGCAAGTCTAAATCCAGCTTAACTTTACTGGCCGTTTTGCCGCTGCTGACGGTAATTTTATCTAAATCATCAGCAACACTTTGCAGGTCTTCATCATCCGTATCTTCTTCCGAACGGTCCAGATTGAGAAATTCTGACCATGAAAAAAGACTTTCCAAACGAAAGGCAATCAAACCGTCACCCTGGTCACGGTCATCCATTTGTTCGGCCTTGTATTTTTTTTCACCCAGGTTCTTGGCGGCTAATTTTTGTTCTTGTTCCTGGCCATCCTGATCATGTTGATTACGACGTTGTGCGACGGTGTTAATCGGTGACGGATAGAGCCATAACATCAC
>CAZWVE010000063.1:0-7278 GCA_964636925.1 uncultured Marinicella sp. | reverse complement strand
AAGAGCAAACAGCATTTCCGATTCCTGAATTAGAAGGCTGGTGGACTGTTTTTGTCAATGAAAACCTGGGAGATCCTGAAATAAACATTCATGATCCGTATAGTTATATTAATTATATGATTTATTTATCAAATGGAAAAATAGCAGGAGATGGTAAGCTTGTGTTCTCAGGTAATTATTACCCAAATCCACCAGAAATTTTGGATGCCGGTCGAATTGAGTGTGGATATGAAGAAAACTCAACTGTGACGAGTTTAGAGTGTACTTTTTCTATTGCCTTAATCAGCCAATTTTTTTACCTCGATTTATCCAACGTAAGCTCTGATAGGCTATATGGCGAATCACCTACTGGTGACACCCTGGAAATGATACGACTTGGTGTTAACCATTGCCCGAGACCCAGCACCCCAGAAGTATGTGTTAACACAGGTCTATTTGATTATATTGATAATGACTAAAATCATTTTAGGTTATATATTGGTTTTTATAGCTACCAACATTTATGCGCAATCAGGCCCTGAATTGCCCTGTCCTGATTGTCAGCAGGTGTATGTTAAGCCAACACCTTATGAAGGCTCCTGGTTTAATCCCGAGCAATCAGGTTCCGGGTTTTTAATTGAAGTTGAAAACGATAAGCTGTTGGGTTATTACTTTGGTTATGATGAGGCCGGTGAGCCTATTTGGGCTTTATTTGACGGTCAGCTTTAGGATGCTGCCGATGAAGGCGGGGTATTTTCAGGGAAGGTTCTTTAAAAGTCAGTTCTGAAATTAGTCAGCTTCAAACCCAGAAATTAATCGGTTTCTTTTATAATACCCATATGCGTGCCTTTCTATTTCATTCAATTATAAAACTCAATGGTTTATTGTCCTTATCCGGCAGCCATCGCCTGGCGCGGGGTTTAGCGGCGTTGGTGTGGCGTTTGTCGGCCAAGCAGCGGCGTATTGCTTTGACCAATATCCGATTGTGTTATCCGGATATGTCGGCGGAACGGCAGCAGCAATTAGCCAAAGACAGTCTGATAGAAACCCTGAAAGCGGTGTGTGAATTGGGCGTTGTGTGGCGGCGCTATCCGCATCAATTTCCTGGTTTGATTAAAGGCGTTAAAGGTCAGGAAGTGCTTGATGAGGCCTTGGCGCAGCAGCAAGGTGTGTTACTGGCTGCGCCACATTTTGGGAATTGGGAAGTGCTGAATTTATGGTTATCGCGTTATGATAATTTTGCGTTTCTCTATAAGCCGCCCAGTGAGCCGAAAATTGAACATTTGTTACTGAAATACCGCGGCCAGGGTGGCGCTAAGCAAATTACCGCTGATGGTAAAGGCGTTCGAACCATGCTGAAGCACCTCAACCATAAAGGCATTATGGCGATTTTACCTGATCAACAGCCGAAATCAGGGCAGGGTGTGTTTGCCGATTTTATGGGGCAACCGGCCTATACCATGACCTTGTTTTCGAAAATGGCCGAAAAAACCCGGGCACCGGTGGTATTGGCGGTGGCGGAACGGCAGGCAGATGGCTTTATTATTCATTTTACAAAAGCCGATGACCGGATTTATGGGGATATACAAGAATCGGTGAAAGCTTTAAACCAGGACATTGCTAAACTGGTGACATTAAACCCGTCTCAATACCAGTGGACTTATAAACGGTTTAGTATTCAGAAAAGCGGCCATAACCCCTATTTGTCCGCAAAGATGTCAGGGTAGGGCAAGGCGGGAAACCTTGCCCGATTTTCTTACGGTTGCGGGTTTCGATTGACAACAGGTATTTGTGTTCGCTGCCAATCAACATCAGATTGCGGCGTATCACCTGAGTATTGAATATCATAAAAGTTAATTAAACCGTCGCTTTGGCCATTAAATTGCATTTTAATCTCACCCACTGCCTGGGCATTGGGTTCAACCCAGGGACAGTGGTCGCAGAAGGTATCAAAATGACCCGCGGTTAATGCTGAATCATCGTTAAGCCCGCTGGCATAGGTCCAGTAGGGGTTGCCTTCTTGGTCGTATAAGTAGCTGACAATCACCCGGTATCGGCCTTCTGTCACAACTGTTTGGCCCCAGCCGGATTCAGATGGGGTGTAGTAGTGGCCCGTGTGTTGATTGACTGTGGCCTGGCTGTCCAGATGTTGATATTCGAGTTTTTCAGCCATAACATGGCCATTAATCTCCCGGTACTGTATGGCGTGTTCTGCATCCAGAAAATAGGTATTGGACCAACCCACGATGGCATTTTCCCTTTGTCCGGTATCAAAACCACCCGGAAAGGTCACTTTGCCGATATCATTGTAGAAAAGATTATGTGCAGAATTGTCCTTATCTGCCACATACCAGACCGGTGAGCCGTCTGCATTAGCGGTATAACTGGTGTAGAGCAGTCGGTCATTGCCAATCACATGCATATCAAAACCATGTCCGGATCGGTCGGGGTTCCACCACAGCCCGGTTTTTGGCTGTACGGTATTGTCATTGTTGATTTGACACTGATTAACCACCTGACACTGGTTATTATTACCCACCTCGAACTGAATCACTTCAGACTGACCTGGGCTGAAACCCTGGTCATAAACAGCAGCGGAATGTGTGATGCTTAATTCTGTGCCACACACTGCATCATTATCCACAGAAAAATCAATGTCGATTGTTTGACTGTTATTGATGTCTAAATTGTTTACGGCAATCGATGGTGTTTCCAATGTGATGAAGGAGTCATTGGTAATATCCGGGTAATCTTTATGAAACACACAAACCGCTTGATCCTCAGATAAACTGTTGGGTGTGTCGCAGGCAAACGTCAGAGCGTCATTGGCGGCAGCATTTTGAATACCAATGGTGGCAGAATCACCATTGGCGCCGGGTCCTCGGTGCTGGAAGGCCCACTGTGAAGTGTCCGGATATAAAACCGCCTGGATATCCATGGCATTGATGGCTGCGCCACCGTAAAAATAGGCACCTTTCCATAAAAAGATTTCACAAGCCAGGTTTTCGCCGGTTTCTGCCTCACGTGGACAATCTTCGAAAGACTGATGATAAAATTGTGATGAATTAAGGTCATCATGCATGACTGCAATACGGCCGCCGGTGCTGTCTTTGTCAGGTGTTGCCGGTAGCGGACAATCATTATCCCAGTCTATACCGTTGGCATTGGTGTAAGTATTTAAATAACCATTGGTAGAAGCCACTAAAGTCGATAGGGTTTGGTCATAAAACTGAAAAGAGCGGCTTAACTGTATTTTGGCATAGCCTTCATCATCTGCGGTGGTGCCTGATACCGGCCCTAAAGTCCATGCATGGTTCGTGCCACTTTCACTAATATCAATAAATTCGGCATCACATTTTCTGGTGGTATGGCCAAAATTATCCTTGGCCGGCTCAGTTTGAGTGGTCAACAGAAGATAACCATTGTTGGCTGCAAGGTTGCCAACGTTTTTAACGTTCACTGTGGCGCGCCATCGTTCACCCGGATCGATGTCACCATCATTATTGCCACAAATTTGGGTGAATGTCGGTTGACCCTGAACTTGAATATCCGGGGCTTTGACAATTACAGCGCGTGAATCAACGGCTTGACAACCTTCGTCATCTTTAACGGTTAAGGTAACATTACCCACATAGCCTTGCGAATAACGGGTTGTTATGGTGGCATTGCTGCCATTGGACTGTCCGTCACCATTTAAATCCCAGCTGTAGCTGTAATTGCCGCTACCACCGGAAACATTGGCGGTAAATTCCACCAATTCACCCGCAGAAATATCATTGGGCAAGTTAATACTGACTTGCGGAGCTTCACATCGACCGGACGTGTCTAAGGTCATTTGATTGCTATCAATCGGATCCAGCCAGTCTTTTAAACGCGAAGTGGTGGTATTGCCTTTATCCCATGAGTAATAAAAACGGCCATACCAATCGGAAGTATTGTTGCCGCAAGCGGCATATCCACCGTGTAGTTGACCCACTAATCGATAGTCACTGTTCCATAAACCGGAACCGGAAGAACCACCTTCTGTGGTGCCTTTGTCCCAGTCAACTACCCGTAAATGGGTGCTACCGCCTCCACTGTTCTGTAAATAACCGGTAATTTTTAAAGGATCATTTTCAAAGCTGATGCGTTTCGCATGGCCAGACGGGTGGTGGATGCCGATACCGGCATCAAAAGCGGTGTCACTGCGATCCCAGCCACTGTAATGCAGGTTGAACGCTGTGCTGGGTGTCTGATTGAGTAACAGCAAAGCAAAATCACTGGTGGGGTTATGGGCCACTAAAGTGGCGCCGGACTGGCGTTGGTTAAAGGTGCCTTTGCTGATGGGTGTGCCACTGCTGCCTGAGCCCGGGGTACGACAGGTTTGTGACTCATAATTCCAGATGATATTCACCGATGCCGCGACACTGTCCTGATCGCTGCTGTTGCTGTCTGTGTAACCGCAGTGAGAAGCCGTTAAAAAGTAAGGTGTATTGTCCTGGGCAGTGTTGTTAATAAGTTGACCGGTACAGACATAGCCGCCCTCACCGGGTATTTGAAAACTGTATTGACCGACACTGCTTATTTCCGGTCGCCAATTATCCCCATCCGGGCAGGCCACATCGACATTACAGCTGCCGCTTTTTACGCCATTTTCAGCCGGACTTTTCCAGTAGGCATAGAAACCGCGTGCTACCTGGTTTATAGAAAATGACAGGTAGGACAGTTCTTGTGGTTTCACGGTAAAGGTTAAATTAACATGATCACCCGGCACATCGCCGATCCAGAAATGACCATTTTTCGGGTTGTAACGATCTGTATAGGGACCGCGTAATATGCTTTTATCATCATTAAAAACCCACAGTTCAGCCGAAGGAGGTAAGAAAAAGTCAGTCATGCCGACATTTAAACTGGTGGCGTTATTGGCTGAAAAGCGAATAGTGTGTTCCATTTGTCCGGCAGCATTTTTTTGCCAGCGAAGCTGTGAACGATTATTTTTGGTGTGGGAAAGGTCATCAATGGTTGTTGCCAGAGCATATTTAAGCGGTCCATCTGTTTTAATCCCACTTGTGAATTGCTTATGCACGTCGATGGCCGGCAGTTCAATGTATTCTGTGGCGAATACATTGAAGCTGATCACTATAAAGAGTGCCGACAAATATTTTTTTAACATGTTAATTAACCTCGTCGGTGGTTTCTTTCAGCATCAACACCCGTTGGCCCATTTTTTCGATGGCACGTTTTTGCTTATCGGCTTCACGGCCGGATTCAAAAGGCCCGACCCGGACACGGTGCCACTGGGTGTTGTTGACATCGATGGTTTGAATATAGGCAATTTGCCCGCTAAAAGCAATTTTGGCTTTTAGGGCTTCGGCATCGGCTTTGTTTTTGAAAGAGGCCACTTGTAAAATGTATTGGTAGTTCTGGTTTTTCTTGGCTGCTTCCTGGGCGATGTCTTCTTTCGGTATAACCACTTCCATTTCCGGCAGTACAGTATAAAAATCGTAATTGTTGGCGCGTTTTGCGACATGACTGCTGACATCTTCAACCGGTTGTTCGGCACTTTGGTCAGGTGCCGGTTTTTCATTATTTTTAACCGGTTCTGGTACCCAGCCATTGGCGTAAATAATTACCGCAATTAACAAGCCGAATAATACGCCACTGGATAAAATAATCCAGCCAGGTACCGGGCGCTTTCGTCCGGCGGTACGGGCGGTTTTTCGTGTGGTTTTACGTTTAGTCATTGTGGTCAAAGTCCTCGCTGTACATTTCAGTGGGCGCTGAAGAACCAATCAGCGCCAGACCATCTGCCAGTATATAACGTGTGGCTGAACATAAGTTTAACCGCGCATTGCGTAAATCTTCGTTATTTCCCTGTATTTTACAGTGGGCATAAAACTGATGAAATGCTTGCGCCAGATCCTTGAGATAATTGGCTATGGTGTTAACCTGATAGCTGACTGCGGCTTTTGCGATGGTTTCTGCGTACATGGATAGTTGGCGAATCAGGGCTTTTTCGTAATCGGAATCCAATAGTTTTAAATTAACATTACCAATTTCTTCATTATAGGGCATGTTCTGGGCATCCAGTTGTCTAAAAACACTGCAGATACGGGCATGGGCATATTGAATGTAAAAAACCGGATTGTCTTTTGTTTGGCTTTTCGCCAGTTCCAAATCAAAGTCAAGGTGCTGGTCATGGGAGCGCATGACATAAAAATATCGCGCCGCATCGGTACCGACTTCATCAACCAATGTTTTTAAGGTGATAAAGCTGCCTGAACGGGTACTCATTTTAAGTTTTTCCTTGCCTTTAAAGAGGTTGGCAAATTGGACTAACTGGATGTCCACTTTATCAGCATCGTAGCCAAGCGCTTTGGCTGCGGCTTTTAAACGACTGATATAGCCATGGTGATCGGCACCGAAAATATAAATGGCGCGGTCAAAGCCACGCTCCATTTTATTCATTAAATAAGCCACATCTGAAGCAAAGTATGTTTTTTGGCCATTTTCACGCATTAACACGCGATCTTTGTCATCACCAAAGTAACTGGCATTAAACCACCAGGCACCGTCTTTTTTAAACACATGGTCACCGTCTTTTAAGCGTTGCATGGCACGCTCAATCCAGTCGGACTGATGTAGTTTTTTCTCGGAGAACCATTCATCGTAATGAACGTTGAAATCTTCCAGGTCTTCCTTAATACCACTAAGAATTTGTTTTAACGCCATGTTAAATACTTTTTGATAATTATCATTAAGTAGATTCTTGGTGTTTTGGATAACATCATCAATATGGGCCTCTTTATCACCACCCATGGATTCGTCTTTGCTGACTTGATCAAAAATTTGATTAACGTCAACCCGCAAATCATCACCAAATTTGGCCCGAACCTGGCGCGCAATATCAACGATATAATCACCCTGGTAACCATTATCCGGAAATCGTAATTGATCACCGCATAATTCTAAATAACGTAACCACACAGAAGTGGCCAGGATATCCATTTGTCGGCCATTGTCGTTAACATAATATTCGGCATGAACTTTGAAACCTGATTTTTTTAAGACATTGACTAAGCTTGAACCATAAGCGGCACCACGGCCATGACCCACATGTAAGGTCCCTGTGGGGTTGGCAGAAACAAATTCAACCGTGACATGCTGGTCTTTGCCGATGTCATTTGAGCCAAAATCTTTCCCGCGTTCAAGGATTTTCCGAATCACCTGCAGCCGACAATTGTCGGTCAGGGTAAAATTAATAAAGCCCGGTTTAACCGCTTCCACATGCTTAATGTGTTTGGATTGATTCATGGCTTT
>CAZWVE010000062.1:0-7297 GCA_964636925.1 uncultured Marinicella sp. | reverse complement strand
AGCAATTGGGGCATAGACATCGATGGTTTCCTGCGATATACGTTTTTGCCCGGAACGGCTCATGGCCTCAATGGTTCTCATATTGTGCAAACGATCTGCCAATTTAATGACAATGACGCGCACGTCGTCGGACATGGCAAACAACATTTTGACGAAAGTTTCCGCCTGGGCTTCTTTAAAATTACGGAATTTGACTTTATCCAATTTGGTGACTGCTTCGACCAGATGAGCCACATCGGCATTGAATTCCCTGACCAAATCATCAAACTCCACCGTTGTGTCTTCAATGGTGTCATGAAGCACTCCGGCAATCAGGGTATCTATATCGACCCGCATTTCTGCCAATATAGCGGCCACGGTGATGGGGTGGGTAATGTAAGGTTCGCCTGATTTACGAATCTGCTTTTCATGGGCAAAAGCACCGTAATGAACGGCCTTGCGCAAAGCTGCTTTTTCGTCGTCGTTAAGGTAAGGATTGGTGTTTTCTTTGAGTTTTTTAAAAGCGGCTTGTACCGCTTTATGACCCATGGTATCAGAGGTGTATGACAAACTTGTCGTCATCACATCCGACACCATTTTATATTTATGGAGACTTGATAATCGTTACTCGCTGTCTTCATTATCCTGGGTCTCAGCAGCGGCATTCCAAGCTTCCAGCTCTTTTGCACGCTTCGCTTCAAGTTCCAGCTCGGCCAAGATATCATTATTAATTTTACCTTCTGCAATTTCTCGCAAAGCCAGAACAGTGGGTTTGTCATTTTCTTCTTCCACCATTGGCTCCTGGCCATTGGCAATCAATCGGGCGCGCTTAGACGCCATGATAACCAAATCAAAACGGTTGGGAACTATTTCTAAACAATCTTCTACGGTCACTCGTGCCATATTATTTCCTGTCATTTTTAGCGCAATCGCGCATTTTAATCGAATCAGTGAGGATTTTCAAAATTTATTACATCACCCACCCTTGTTTAATCGGGTTGAGCGCCTTTTTTTATGATTTATTCAGCGCCCCGGATAATTGGGACTCTCTTCTCGTCTGCGCTCATCATCGGTAATCAGCGGCTCATACTTAACAACCTGAGCATCTATTTTAGCCGTTTGATAAAAATCCAGGTCTTTATTTTTGCGTAAATTTTTTAATATTCGTACCGCTTGATAATTCTGACCCAATAAATGTGCTCTTTTGGCCATCGCCTGACCGGCTTCAATCGGCTTCATGGCGTTATAATAAGCAATCGATAACATATCCTGATAATGCGGATTGTCCGGCTGTTGGTAACTTAATTTACGAAGTTGGCTAATGGCCTGATCCAAATCCGCTAAATCGTCAGATCGCATCAAAATTTGTGCCGTCTCCTCTAAGACTAAGCTGTTTTCGGGGTATTGCGCCAACAGCCCATCGATATAAGCCTTGCCTTGCTTGGCGTCGATACGACTTAAGTTCTGGGCTTTTAAAATCTTCAGCAGCACTGCGGTTTCGGTATCCGTATCAATTTTCTCAAGGGTGGCCAGTGATTGTTTGAAATTATTATTGCGATATTGGTAGAGTGCACGACCATATAAGAATGCCGCCAACGATTGTTCGGATTCTTGATTGCTCGCATAATACGCATTTAATTCATCAAACTCTCCGGCGGTCAGCACCCGCAATCGCTCTTTGACAAAATCATACATACTCGATTCTTTATAGGGCTTGGTCGGAAAGTTTTTACTGCGATTTTTTGCCTCTGTGACGCGATTAACCGATAACGGGTGGGTGCGCAAGTATTCAGGTAACTGATAGCGTGGGTCAACCCGGTTTTTGGTCATCAGTTTCGCAAAAAATCCGGCCATGCCTTCTGGATTCAAGTCGGCCTTATAAAGGGTGTTTATACCAACACGATCAGCTTCATATTCGTGATAGCGGGTAAAATTAATGGCCAATTGCTGTTGTAATCCGGTCATGGTTGATGCGATAGCAATCGGCGCATCGCCACTGCTACCGCTACTGGCTGCCGCAGCCGCGGCCAGCATACCCAACATAATCGGAATGGTGGCTTTTTGCTGCTTGGCTATCATGCGAGAAATGTGTCGTTGACTGACATGGGCGATTTCATGGGCCAAAACTCCCGCCAATTCGCTTTCTGTGTCCGTTTCCAGAATCAAACCGGAATAAACCACGATTAAACCACCGGGATAAGCCGAAGCATTAATGACATCTGCCGGCACCACGAAAAAGTCAAAACCTTGTGTGGGTTTATCCGAATGGGCCGCTAAACGGTAACCTAAATGATAGATATATGAGGCCACCACCGGATCTGTCATAATCATTTGATAGGCATACATTTGTTGCCTGATTTCTTTTCGATAGCGCGCTTCATCATCTTCTGACATGACTGAATCAGAAGGGTTGCCCAAATCCGGCAGTTTGACTTGTGCATAAGCCAACGGCTGCCAGAAGCTGACAAACAAATAGATGAGTAAAACAATTTTCATGGCCATATTGTATAATTCAGACTGTTAATTTACGCTTAAATTCAATTTCAATAAACTATTTTACACCGATCTATGCGCATTTGCTTTTTTATCAACCCAACCGACGACTGGCAACAAGCGGTAAACCATGGCTATCAGTTGGCCCGGCTTGCCCACCGTAATCATGAATTAAGCGGTGTCTTTTTTTACGGCTCGGCGGTGCATATTGTTACTGAGTCTAAGCACATGAGCCCATGGCAAGGGTTATCAGACTGCTCGCTCTACCTTTGTCGCACCATGATGGACGAATACCGGGTCGCTACTGACCTGGCGATAGCACCTTTTCAGGTGATTGGCATGGCACCATGGATTGTAACCATGGAACAGGCAGATCGCATTGTGGAAATTATTTGATGCGCGCATTAATCAACATTTTTCCCGGGCAAAGCCCGAAACGATTGGAACAAACCCATTTGTTGATTTTGGCTTTGCTTAATTTTGACCATACCGTACACATTGTTTTTCATGACGGCAGCGAACGTACCATTCAACATGACACAGAACTGAACAAAAAATGGCAGGCCCTGCCGTTATATGGCGCCCGGGATTTTTTATTTCTTTCCGGTCAGTACACTAATCTCAGCACAGAACAGTTTCACCGCATAAAGCAACGGGCTGATTTTATCTCATGAGTACTTTACACCAATACCGTTGGCTAAATATAAACCATTGTCGCCAGTATTTAACTTTACTCGATAACTGCGACCGATTAGTTATCTATGGCGACTTCACGCCGCGGGATCAGCAAAGCCTACTTAAGAAAGTACCGTCTTTGATTGGTCGTTGCTATTGGTTATGTGACGCCGGTGAATCATATTCAGACATTCACAACATCAACCATCAACAATGGTTAACCTTAATCACTGAACACGATAAAACCTATACATGGAAATAAACGTTGATGAACACGGACATTTAAAGCACCGCGCTGACTGGTCGCTTGAAATCGCCCATTATTTAGCCCGTAAAGACGGTCTGAAATTGACAAAAAGCCATGAACATATTATCTTAGCAGTACGTGATATTTATGACGAAACAGGTGACACCCCGCCAATGCGGTTATTGATTAAAGTGCTGCGAGCACGTCTTGATGACAGCATTGACTCACGTTATCTTTATCGTCTGTTTCCCGATGGCCCGGTCAGATTAGCCAGTAAATATGCCGGTTTACCGAAACCCAAACATTGTATGTAACCATGAGTAATGAAATCATAATTTACAGCACACAAGTGTGCCCTTTTTGTGTCGCTGCCAAAAACCTACTAACCAGTCAAAACCTGAACTTCCGGGAGATTATGGTTGACAGGGACCCGCAACAGCGGGCCATCATGATGGAAAAAAGTGGCCGTACATCGGTGCCTCAGATTTTTATCAACGGTACCCATGTGGGCGGTTTTGATGATTTAAGTGCGAAAGTTCGCAATAATGAACTGGCACAACTTTTAAAGTAATAAACCCTTTAATCGGTCTCTGCGGTCACCAGGCTACGGGGCCATGATTGAATAATGGCATTTACCAAGGTGGCCAGTGGAATGGCAAAAAACACACCCCAAAAGCCCCAAACACCCCCAAAAAATAATACCGCCACAATAATGGCCACCGGGTGCAAATTATTCACTTCAGAAAACAACCAGGGCACCAGTACATTGCCATCTAAAATTTGAATGATACCGTAGGAAATCAAGACATAGGCAAAGGGCGCTCCCATACCAAATTGCACAAAAGCCACTAAAGCAATGGGAAAGGTGACCGCCACCGCACCGATAAACGGTACCAAAACAGAAAATCCTGTTAGTGTCGCCAATAAAATGGCGTAATCTAAATCCAAAAAGACAAAAACGATATAGGTAATTAAGCCCACCAATAAAATCTCAAAGGCTTTACCCCGTACATAATTACCTATTTGAACATCCACCTCATGCCAGACAGACAGTGTGAGCTTGGAATCCCGGGGAATAAACTGACGTAACCAGCTAAGGATTAGTTTCTTATCTTTGAGCAGAAAAAACACCAATATCGGCATCACCACCAAAAACACGGCAATGGAAAAGGCGCTAAACACCGATGACACTGTTTTGCCCAAGACCTGTTGGCCTAAAACAGTCACCTCACCGGTGACTTTCGTAATCAGTGCTTGTACCTGTTCCGGTTGAATTAAGTGCGGATACTTTTCAGGCAACGCCCGCAAAAAGTCCAATCCGGTGGAAAAATAATTTGGTAATGCCTGCACCAACTGGGTCACCTGGGTAATAAGCTTAGGCACTAACCACACCAGCAGCACAAACATCACCGCCACAAATATCAAGAACACCACACCGACCGCCACCACCCGGGGCACTTTAAGTTTTTCTAAACGAACGATAACACTTTCTAACAGGTAAGCCACGACAATACTGGCTAAAAACGGCGCCAAAGCACGGCCAAAATAAATTATAAACACAAAACCAACCACCAAAGCCATGGTCAGAATAACAATTTGCGGGTCGGAAAAGTTTCGCTTAAACCAATTAGTGAATACATTCATAGGGGTTATTATATGTCAAAACACGATTAAACCCACGCTTAAAAAAGCATCCAATTAGAAATAATTAATTACGCTTTGTTTTGGTTAAAAGGTTTTTAACCAGGTCAGAACGGCTTCAGTATGGCGCCCTTCAAAGGCACTGCTGACACGACCAAAATCGGTTCGTCCGAAATTAAGCGGTTGCGGGGCATAGCTGGCGTATAAATCAAGCTGTCCGCCCAAAAGCCCGGTACTCATACCAATACGAACACTGTAATCTGCCGATATGGCATTTAAAATAGTGGTTAAATCATCATCCGTGGCGGGTGGCTGTTGTCGACCGGTATATTCAAGACTGAATTCAGTGCCCTGTGAAAATGTGTGGCGATAACCGAGCGCAAACACAGTTTGATCAGCCCATTTAAATTCAGGACTTTCCATATCGTTCAAGAAACTCAAGAAGATATCGGGATAGGAGCGTGACACAAAGGCATTGATATCGCTGTAATAGTTGTGACGTGCAATCAACTGAAAACTATTGCGTGGGCTGACTTGAAAATTAACAGCCACATCAATACTGGCCGGAATATCGAAGTCAGCAGGATCTGCCTGAACACCCAATAATTGACTGAAACCGTCCATATCAATTTTTGACTGGTAATGGGTTTCAAACGACAACCATTGTGTAAATTGATGCTCCAGACCCAGATTGACACCCAGACCATTACTGGTTTCGGTGTAACTGATTGGGTATAAATCCAACTGGCTGTAAGTCAAAATCGGCGATGCCAGGAAATGAATATCAGAATAATTTTGCTGTGCAAATAAAACAGCCAGATTGAACTGGGATTGCTCAGAAAGCTGAAAAGCCACACCCGGGGCAAAAATTCGACGACTGTATAACTCACGGTCAGTGAACAGCATCTGATCAAACTCAAAAGGATTATCACTGAAGCTGGTGGGGCGAAGAAATGATTTCTCGTAGTCAAAGGTAAAAAAGTACGATTTACCTTCCATTAAGTCACCCAGATAATTCAAACGATCTGTCGAAAAATAATACCTGGCACCGGCAAAACTGACCGGCTGTGAAAAATCAGGTATCGCCGCGTTATTCAATTCACGGTAAAAATTAGGATAGATACGCGCTGCTATGTCACTGCGCCAATGACCCAGATCCATGATTGCCACGGACGGCTGACTGCTTGCAGAAGCTGTGTAAGCAGGCTGGCTGAGTAACAACAAGGCAACAAATATGGATAATAGCAATCTCATCAATTTGACGTTTAACGCGAATTTAATATATTAATAAGGCTGATTTTTGCAAAAAAACAACATAAAGTCAATTTAGTTGTGAGATTTTACCTTAAATAATGGGTGTTTTTATCATTATGTTGTTTTCATGCAACATTATGTCAAAAAACGGCCCAAATATCCGGTCAGATGTGCCCGGTTGTGCCCCGGGCATTTATATCAACGTAAACGACTGATGACCGCATTGGCATAATCTGCGGTTTTGGCCGTGCCGCCCATATCACCGGTGAGACAATCTTTGGCACCAATGGTGTCTGTCACGGCTTGTCTGATACGGTTGGCTTGATCGACATAACCCATGTGCTCTACCATCATGGCAGCAGCTAAAATTAATGACGTCGGGTTGGCGATTTTTTTCCCGGCAATATCCGGTGCCGAGCCGTGAACCGCTTCAAACATGGCCACATCCTGACCGATATTGGCGCCGGGCGCTAAACCCAGTCCGCCCACCAGGCCGGCACACAAATCGGAAATAATATCACCAAACAAATTGGTGGTGACGATGACATCAAATTGTTCGGGGTTCATCACCAGTTGCATACAGGCATTATCAACAATAAGGGTATTAAACTGAATATCAGGATAATTTTTAGCCATTTCCTGGGCCACTTCTAAAAACAAGCCCGAAGTGGTTTTCATGATATTGGCTTTGTGTACGGCCGTAACCTTTTTACGACCGGCCTTGCGGGCTTGTTCAAAAGCATAACGCACAATATTTTCCGACGCTTCGCGGGTCACGACAATTTTAGATTCTGCCAGGGTGCGTTCTTCATTAATGGTCTGGCCTTCACTCAAATAAGCACCTTCGGTATTTTCACGAACCGTTAAAATGTCAATATTGTCATAACGCGCCATGGTGCCGGGGAAGGTAATCACCGGTCTGACATTGGCAAATAATTTAAAGTAGCGACGCATGGCCACATTAATGGAGCTAAATCCCTTACCTACGGGCGTTGTTAGCGGACCTTT
>CAZWVE010000061.1:0-7301 GCA_964636925.1 uncultured Marinicella sp. | reverse complement strand
CTCATCGGCCGACGCCAAACCAGTTAATGTCGGAAATGCTTTAACAAAGCGGTTAAAGTAATCAATGACTTTAACCACCTGGGTTTGTTGCAACATGATTTCTGATAACCACACATAATAAGGATTATCGCCTTGCCAGGGTAAATGGTGGCGACCGTTTTTTAATTGCCAGGCAATAATACGTGCACTAAAATCGCTGTCGCTTTTGGCCATTAATCTAAAATGGCGTTGACAAAGTCCTCAGCCCGATAAGGTTTTAAATCCTTGGATCGCTCTCCGACCCCGATATAACGTACCGGTATACCGAACTCATTGGCCAGATTAAACAGAACACCGCCTTTGGGCGTACCGTCCAGTTTGGTAATAACCAGTCCGGTGAGTTTATTGGCTTCATTAAAGGCGCGCACCTGAGAGATGGCGTTTTGACCGGTGCCGCCGTCAATCACAATCAGTGTTTCATGCGGTGCGGTTTCGTCGTTTTTCTTAATCACCCCGGTAATCTTTTCCAGTTCCTGCATTAAATTCGACTGGGTATGCAACCGCCCGGCGGTATCGGCAATCAGCACATCCATGCTACGGGCTTTGGCTGACGTCATGGCATCGAATATCACTGAGGCAGAATCGGCACCGGTTTTCTGCGCCATGACGGCAATGTCTTCGCGCTCACCCCAGGTTTTTAATTGCTCAACCGCAGCAGCCCGAAAGGTGTCGCCGGCGGCCAACATAACCTTATGGCCTTCGTTTTTATAGCGGCGTGCCAATTTGGCAATGGTGGTGGTTTTACCGACTCCATTGACGCCCACCACCAGAATCACATAAGGCTTTTTCGTGGTGTCGATAATTAAAGGTGCTTCCACCTGTTTAGCCAATTCAGTGAGTTGTTCACGCAAGGCACCCAAAACCGCATCAGCATCTGATAAATTTCGGCGTTTTAGAGATTTACGCACCTCTTCCATAATTTCCATGGTGGCATTGGCACCGACATCAGCCATCAGTAAAGTGGTTTCCAGATCTTCAAACAGCTCCTCATCAATTTTCTTTTTAAATGAAAACAGCTGCTTCATTTTTTTCCCGAAATTGGCCTGGGTTTTTTCCAGGCGCTGATCCAGCACCTGCTCGTCAGAAGACTCAGCCACTTGTTCCTCTGTTGGTGTTTGTTCTTGTTCAGATTCAGACGGCCTTGCTTCCTCCGGCTCTTTAACGACGGTCTCGGTCATAAAATCATCATCAAGCTGTTGCTCTATGGCCTCCTCGTGCTCCTGTAACTGATCTGATGACTGATGTTGTTCGTCCTGATTGTTGTCTTTATTCTTGGACTTTTTGTTCTTTTTACGTTTAAAAAATTTCATGATTTGGGATAAAGCTGCACATTCCGCTAAAATATGGCGTTCAGTTTAACAAAATCAAGCAAGCCAGATGGGTAAAAACATCACTTTCAATCCACAGATATAATGAAAAAATCACCCGGCCAGATACGCATTATCGGCGGCAGCCACCGCAGCCGATTAATCTCGGTGGAAAATCAGGATGATTTACGACCCACTGGAAGTCGCATTCGCGAGACTTTATTTAACTGGCTGGGTCCAAATTTAAGCGGCTGGCGGGTGTTAGATTTATTTTCCGGTAGTGGTGTTTTAGGCTTTGAAGCCTTATCACGCGGTGCCCGGGAAGTGACCTTTGTTGACAGCAGCCGGCACGCCATAAAACAGCTTCACAACAACGCCGGAACCTTAGGTTTTGATCAGGTCACGATAATTCACAGTGAGGCTTCAGTGTTTTTAAATACCAGGCCAGATCCCTACGACCTGATCTTTTTAGACCCGCCTTTTGCCGGTGATGCAATGGTGTCAATCAATGTTATAATGCCCGAGGTGGCCAAACCCGGTGCTTTTGTGTACCGGGAATTTGCCAAAAAACAGCAACCACCAGCCCTGAACACCGATTTTTTTACATGTTTAAAAGAAAAAACCAGCGGTCACGTTAATTACCAGCTTTGGAAACGTTATGAATGATAAAATCGCCGTTTATCCCGGCACTTTTGACCCCATCACCAATGGCCATCATGATTTGATTAAACGCGGTTCTGCGCTGTTTGATGAGCTCATTGTCGGTATTGCCGATTCAAAACGCAAAGGCCCTTTGTTCTCGCTGGATGAACGCATTGAATTATCCAAAGAAATTTTAAAGGAGTTCGATAATGTTCGGGTGGTCGGTTTTGATGTGCTATTGGCGGATTTCGCCACTGAGATGGGGGCTAAGGTTATTTTACGCGGCTTACGAGCGGTGTCTGATTTTGAATATGAGTTTCAGCTTGCCAGCATGAACCGACATTTAATACCGAATATTGAGACCATGTTTTTAACACCGGCTGAGCAGTTTAGTTTTATTTCCTCGTCTTTGATCAAGGAAATTGCCATGCTGGGTGGCGATGTCTCGGAATTTGCTCATCCGATTGTCCAACAAGCACTGAAAGATAAATTTGCACAAGGGAATTAATCATGGCCTTAAAAATCACTGATGAATGCATCAACTGCGATGTCTGTGAACCGGTTTGTCCCAACGAAGCGATTTACATGGGACCGGAAATTTATGAAATTGATCCCGACAAATGCACCGAATGTGTCGGCCATTTTGATGAACCGCAATGTGCCGAAATCTGCCCGGTTGAATGCATTCCCAAAGACCCCAATCACGAAGAAACCGAAGAACAACTCCTGCAAAAATACCACCAATTGACCGAATCATTATGAAAAAAACCATCGTACTACTGTTGCTGTTAAGC
Organism: uncultured Marinicella sp.; assembly: GCA_964636925.1. GTDB lineage: Bacteria > Pseudomonadota > Gammaproteobacteria > Xanthomonadales > Marinicellaceae > Marinicella. The sequence goes on along the minus strand of CAZWVE010000061.1, from coordinate 4,519 downwards.
AGCACCCTCAGCTTCGCCATAAAGCCGCAAAAAGCCGGCATTGCCAGCGCCCACCCTTTGGCTACCGCCGCCGGTCATGAGATGCTTGCTCAAGGCGGTAATGCCTTTGATGCCGCGGTTGCCATCAGTGCCACTTTAGCCGTGGTTGAACAACAGTCTTCAGGTATTGGAGGCGGTGGCTTCTGGTTACTGCACCGTGCTCAAGACGGTAAAAACATCATGATTGACGGTCGCGAAACCGCACCTGCGGCGGCGCACAGGGATATGTACCTCGATGAAAATGGTGATGTCAATCGCGATCTGATGCTCTATGGGCCGATGGCTGCGGCCATTCCGGGAGAAATTGCCGGTTTCGCACATATTGCTGATCATTACGGCAAGTTGCCACTCAAACAATCTTTACAACCGGCCATTCGGGCTGCAGAAGAAGGTTTTGAAGTCTACCCGCGATTAGTTAAACACATTAACAACAAACAAAAAGTGCTGGCGCGCTACCCCAGTTCCAAAGCCATTTACCTGCCACAAGGACAGCCTTTAAAAGTCGGTGACATTCTGGTACAAAAAGACCTGGCTGAAACCTTAAAACGCGTTGCAGAAAAAGGTCCTGAAGGTTTTTATGAAGGTGAAACTGCTGAAAAATTAGTGGCCGCAGTCAAAGCCAATGGTGGTATTTGGACCTTAGATGACCTGAAAAACTATCAAGTCAAAGAACGCGCTGTGATTACCACCAATTATCAAGGTCAACAGCTGATTACCGCACCGCCACCTTCCTCCGGCGGTATTGCGCTGGCCACCATGCTAAATATTTTACAGCCCTGGGATTTAGCGACAATGGCTGAAGCAGACCGTGTTCATTTGGTTACTGAAGCCATGCGCCGCGCTTACCGCGATCGCAGTCTCTACTTAGGTGATCCTGATTTTGTCAGTATTCCGACACAACGCCTAACCCACCCTTATTACGCCGCCGGATTACGCGCCGCCATTAACCCTGATAAAGCACTGCCATCTGAATATTTACCGGGTGTTGGTGATTCGCCCAAAGGTGAAAATACCACCCACTTTTCGGTGATTGACACGGAAGGCAACCTGGTGGCCGCCACCTTAACGGTCAATACCGGCTTGGCTTCAGGCTTTATTGCTGAAGGTACTGGGGTGTTATTAAATAACGAAATGGATGATTTTTCCGCCAAACGTGGTGTGCCAAACGCCTATGGATTGACCGGTGGCGAAGCCAACCAGATTGAACCGGGTAAACGGCCCTTGTCCAGCATGACGCCCACTTTTGTGGTCGGCGATGATGGTGTGGCGGTGTTGGGCACACCCGGCGGTTCACGTATTATCACCATGGTGATGCTCGGTATTCTCGATTACTTTGATGGTCATGATGTTAAGTCATGGGTCACAAAACCGCGTTACCACCATCAATATTTACCGGACGCACTGTCAGCAGAAAAAGATACGTTTGATCAAACCACCATTGAAGCGCTCTCTGCCAAGGGTCATAAAGTCAAAGTCTATGACGGCCAGTGGGGCAATATGCATGCCGTACACTGGAATAAAAAGACTGGCGAAATTAATGCTGCCAGTGACCCCCGTACTGAAACCGGCTCGGCGGTGGTTAAATAAGAACCCATTCATATGGACATCTTATTCGCGTTAAACGATAATAATCTGACTATTTAACAGGATAAAGACCATGCTTATCATTACTGCTTTATACGCCTCTTTACTGGCACTTATTATTTTATGGCTGAGTTATAACGTCGTTAACTTCCGTCGCAAAAAACAGGTCGATTTGGGTGATGGCGGCCATGATGAAGGCATTCGTCATATCCGGGCGCAGCAGAATACCATAGAGTACATCCCATTGATTTTAATTTTAATGGCTGTCTATGAAATCAATAACGGCTTACCTTTGATACTGCATATTACCGGAATTGTTTTAGTCATTGCTCGAATTATCTACCCGCTTGGACTGGTGGCTAAAAAAGGCGCCAGTTTTGGCCGGTTTTACGGCACCTTGTTCACCTGGCTGTGCTTATTGGCACTCATTGTGCTTAATTTATTCAAGGTGATTTCAGTATGGCTATGACTTTGCAGATTTTTAAAAACATCACCCTCTGCGCTTTTCTAATGGCATTAAATGCCTGCGCAGAACCTGTCAGTAACACCAAACCCGCCTTAAAAACAGCCCATGCAAAACAAGCTGATGCTAACCAGTGGTATCAAGCCGGTGAAGCGCAAATCAAAGCTTTACAATCAGTACCAAGCTATCCTGAACAAGCCAAAAACGTGATTTTCTTTGTCGGTGACGGTATGAGTCTGGCCACCGTCAATGCCGCCCGTATTTATGAGGGCCAACAAATGGGACAGCCCGGTGAAGAAAACCTACTCAGCTTTGAACAGTTCCCACATACTGCGCTCTCCAAAACCTATAACACCAATCTGCAAACACCGGACTCCGCCGGCACCATGAGCGCCATGATCACCGGCGTCAAAACCAAAGCCGGCGCCATCAGTGTTGATGAACATGTCGCTATTGGTGTGTGTGGCGATAAGAAATATCCTGTCCTTTCTTTATTATCCCGGGCTGAAATGGCCGGTATGAATACCGGCGTGGTAACAACCACCCGCTTAACCCACGCCACACCGGCAGCCACTTATGCGCATGCTGAAAGTCGCAATTGGGAAGCTGACAGCGATTTACCCAAAAACGCTGATAACTGCAAAGACATTGCTGCACAGTTAATCGATTATCCCCATGGTAATGGTTTGGAAGTGGCCATGGGAGGCGGTCGCCGTAACTTTATACCGAACACCTATGCAGATCCCGAATATAGTATGCTGAAACCCGGCAAACGTGGCGATGGCCGTGATTTAACCCAGGAATGGTTAAACAAATACCCCAACGCGGCCTATGTCTGGAACCAGAAGCAATTTAAAGCCCTTGATTTAAGCCAAACCGACCACCTGCTGGGTTTGTTTGAGCCCTCGCACATGCAGTATGAAATGAACCGCTCCAAAGACGAAGCCGGTGAGCCCTCGTTAACTGAAATGACCGAAGCCGCCATCAAGATGCTGGCGCAAAAAGACAAACCGTATTTCCTAATGATTGAAGGTGGTCGCATTGATCATGGCCACCACGCCGGTTACGCCAAACTGGCATTAACGGAAACCGTGGAATTTGCCAATTCTGTCGGCAAAGCCTTATCTATGGTGGACTTAAATGAAACACTAATTCTGGTCACTGCCGATCACGCTCATACCATGTCGATCAGTGGTTATGCGCAACGCGGTAATCCAATCCTGGGCAAAATTGTGGTGCCTGATGATGAGGGCAATCCATCGGATCAATTACAACTGGATGCCCAGGGCAAACCCATGACCACCCTCAGTTATGCCAATGGTCCGGGTTATGTCAACGGCGATCAACGTCCCGATTTAACCCATGTGGACACCACGGCCGATAACTACAAACAAGCGGCCACCATCCCGCTTCATTCTGAAACCCATTCCGGTGAAGATGTCATTATTTATGCCACCGGTGCCGGCAGCCGGTTGGTGCGCGGCGTGTTAGAACAGAATATGATTTACCATATTATGAAAACCGCCTTAGCCGAACAACTTAACGCAAGTCAAGAAAACCAAACAACTCAACCGTAATCTAAAATAATACCCATCATGCGGCTCATGTGCTAAATTATAAAGATCCTCACATGAACCGAGATCATGGACTGGTTTTTTAACGATCCACAACATCCGGCGTTCAAAAAGCGATTTATCGCAGAACAATTGGGCTATGCGCGCAGCATGGCTATTTTTGCCACCTGTTATTACTTCTTATTTGGCTTCCTGGATTTTTATCTCACCGACGAAACCACCTGGCAACTGCTTAAAATCAGGGCATTGATTACGCTGATTTTATTACTACTGCTGTTAGCCACCTTTCATCCACGTTTAGAAGACCATTGGCAAAGCCTGATTGGTCTGTTGGTATTTAGTGCCGGCATCGGTGTCATTATTATGGCCACCTATGTTCCTGAACGCTTTAAACCCATCTATGCCCAGGGGCTTTTACTGGTTATTTTTTACGGCTATACCATGAATAAACTCATGTTAAAACCGGCTATTTTGGCCGGTTCTGGCATTACACTGGCTTATTTTATTAATGCCTATTTCTTTTCTGATTTGGTCACAGAGTTTATGGTCACCAGCCTGTTCTTCCAGATTTCCACCAATACTTTCGGTGTGTTTGCCGTCTATTTTATGCAAAAAACCGCTTTTCAGGCTTTTCGAAAAAAAGAACGCTTAAAAAGCCACAATAAAAACCTGTTGCGACAAAGCGAAACCGATGGTCTCACCGGCATTGGAAACCGGCGATTTTTCAATAGCCGCTTTGAACAGCTGTTTAAACATGAAATCCGTGGACTTGACCATGTCAGTTTATTGCTCTGCGATATTGATTTATTTAAAAACTACAATGATGCTTACGGCCACTTAAAAGGTGATGACACCTTAA
>CAZWVE010000060.1:0-7342 GCA_964636925.1 uncultured Marinicella sp. | reverse complement strand
GTCATCAGAATCCCGGGTCTGGGTTACCAAAAAGGCTTCGGCGGACACTTTCATAATGATAATTCAGTCACTGCTTTACGTGATATTCCGGGATTGATTGTAGCCTGCCCGTCGCGGGGTGATGATGCAGTGACCATGATGCGCACCTTAACCGCCTTAGCGCAGATTAATAAACGGGTATCAATCTTTATTGAACCCATTGCCTTATACATGCAAAAGGATTTATATGAAGAAGGGGATGGTTTATGGAATACCGCATACCCCGAAGCAGGCAACTACACGCCTTTGGGTCAACCACGGGTTTATCACAGTCAAGCCAAAGACATCTTGATTATCACCTATGGAAATGGTGTGCTCATGAGTTTACAAGCAGCCAAAAAGTTAGCAGACAAGCACAATAAACAGGTACAAGTCATGGATTTGAGGTGGTTACAACCGTTAAATGAAAAAGCAATCAAGCAAATTGCCGGGGAATTTGATAAAATTTTAGTGGTGGATGAAGGTCGGCGGTCAGGATGTGTTGGTGAAGGTGTTATCACACTGCTAACGACAAACACCCGAAAGCCGCAAGATATTCAGCTATTGACCGGCAGTGATTGTTTCACGCCGCTGGCGGATGCCGCCGGTTTGGTGTTGCCGAATGTTGAATCAATTTATCAACGCTTACTGCACGAATAGGAGATTCTTTGACAGAACTGTGTATTTTATTTGCTGATGTCGCTGTCAGCACCGCCTTGTTCGAACAATACGGTGATGATGTGGCGCGGGCCGCTATTGCCACTGTGCTCAATGAGTTACTTGAGGATGTTCACCATTGTTCAGGCTATCTGGTAAAAACCATTGGTGATGAAATCATGTGCACCTTTCAAAGCGCTGATAATGCCATCGATGCGGCTATTTTAATGCAAACCAGAATAGCCAGTCGTCTGCCGCAAGCCAACTCACCTGAGATGCACATTCGTATTGGATTACACTGTGGCGAGGTCATTATTGAAGAGGATGATGTTTTTGGTGATGCCGTTAATGTCGCGGCACGCATGACATCGTTTGCCAAAAAACACCAAATTATTACCAACCAGGCGACCTTAAAGCAAACACAGTCAAAGTCATTACCCATGTTTCGCTCATTGGGTGCCATTGACATTAAGGGCAAATCCAAAGCCATTGAAATGGTTGAGATACTCTGGCAACAGGATAAAAGTAAACTAACGCGTGTCACATCTGCTTTGGACATTAAATTACCTTTTGAGCAGGGTGAGCTGCGCATGAATATAAACGATAAACAGTATCGGTTAAACAGACAGACGCCGCATTTAACCATTGGTCGTGCCGATGATTGTGATATTCAGGTCAAATTATTGCGTACTTCACGCTACCACGGCGAATTTGATTTTAAAGGCGGTAACTTCAAATACACTGACAACAGCACCAATGGCAGCTGGGTCCAGCAAAAGGGAACAACCCCGGTACGCATACACCGCGATGGTTTTCTGCTACAAGGCGAAGGATGGATTGCTTTTGGTCAAATGGATTTCAGTGAAAAACACAAACTACTCCATTATAAGGTGATTAAATAATGCTTGAATTTATAAAAAAATTGGCCGGTTTTGGGCTATTAACATTGAGCCTGTTTTATCTGGCGTTGAGGATGTATTGATGGGCGAGAGAACACGACCGGTTAAATACCGGGAGCGGGCGAAAAAAACACTGATAGAATTTCAGGCAACCGCCTGGCTGCTGTATGTTTACAGTATGCCTTTTTTGTTTGCTTCATTGTGGCAGCTGATCAGTGGCCGCTTATGGTTGTTTTTGATTTCTTTTGGTTGCTTTTTAGGGGTATTGCTCAGCGCCGTGTGGATGAGTAAAGGCCGCAAAAACAAATACCATTTTCAACAGCGAAAATACACCTTAGAGCAACCGTTCCCATTAATGTTTTTAGCATCTTTGAGTTTGGGCGTGACAGCCTTTGTCGGTTCCTTTTTAGTGGCCGGCCTGGGACTTATGTCGGCACTGGGTCATGGTATAGCCGCCACGCTCGGTAGTTGGCTGTGGTATGGCCTGGATGCCACCGGCGAATCTGCGTTTAAACAAGTCAAAGATAAAGACAGCCAAACCATTCTGGCGGTCAGTGAACAGTCCATTGTCAACATTGAACAGGCGGAAAAATATATTGATAATCTGGCCTTAAAAGGATACCTGCATGATATTGTTCGATTGGCACGCAATGTCATTGAAACGCTGGTGGAACACCCGGAAAAAATCCCGCAGGCCAGACGGTTTTTACATTCCTATTTAGATGCCACGGAAAGTGTCATCGAACGTTATGCAAAAACCCATAAACAGGTTAAAAGTGATACACTGGATAACAATTTTAAAACGGTATTGCAAAATATTGTCAATGTCTTCGCTGAGCAACAACAAAAACTGATTGAAAATGATGTGTTTGATTTGGATGTGGACATTGAAGTACTCAATACGCTCTTAGAAAAGCAAGGCATTAACTAAAAAGTGAGGCAATTATGACAGATGAAACCAAAACAAAGCTGGAAACAGGCATTCTTGAAGAAACGGTACCGGGCGTGACCACTGAAATGGTGTCCTATCAGGATGCCGATAGTGAGGAGAAAAAACGCATTGATGAACTGATGGCGGAAATTAACATTGCCGATGCCAATTCCATCATTTTCTTTGGTACCAAAGCCCAGGAAAAAGTCACCGATATTTCAGACAAAATGCTCGAAGGTGTCAAAAATAAGGATTTGGGTCGTTCCGGAGAAGCCTTAAATGAAATGGTGGCCACTATTCGCGGCTTTGATGTGGATGAATTGGATCCCAATAAAAAACCGGGGTTTTTTGCACGTTTGTTTGGTAAGGCTAAACCTTTGGCGAAGTTTTTACAAAAATACGAAGAGGTGAAGAACCAAATTGAAAAAATCACGCAAAAGTTAGAGGACCATAAAACCACCTTATTAAAAGATATCACCAGTTTAGACCGACTCTATGTTGCGAATCTTGAGTATTTTCATAATTTGGAAGACTACATTAAGGCCGGTGAAGAAAAATTGCGTCAGCTACATGATGAGGTGATTCCAAAAATGGAGCAAGAGGCCGAAAATACCGATGATATGTTGGCGGCTCAAAAATTAAGGGATATGCGATCTGCCACGGCTGATTTAGAGCGCCGGGTGCACGATTTACGTTTAACCCGTCAGGTCACCTTACAGAGTTTACCCAGTATTCGACTGGTTCAGGAAAATGATAAGGGACTCATTAATAAAATCAATTCCACCATTGCCAATACCATTCCTTTATGGCGTCAGCAATTAGCTCAGACTGTCACTATTTGGCGTTCAGAGCAAGCCGCTGATACCTTAAAAGATGCCACAGACCTAACCAATGAAATGTTGGCCGCGAATGCTGAAAACCTGCAAATTGCCAACCGCAAGGTCCGTGAACAAATGGAACGCGGTGTGTTTGATATTGAAGTGGTGAAAGAAGCCAACCAAAAACTCATTGCCACCATCGATGACAGCTTACGTATTGCCGAAGCCGGAAAAGCGAAACGAGAAGCGGCTGTTGTTGAACTGCAAAAAACAGAAAGTCAGTTACGACAAGCTTTGTTAACAGCCAAAGCACGTTACGCTGAAGTGCAAGACGACACAAAAAAATAGTTTTTTAATTGACCGGGCGAACCGATTGCAGGTTCGCCTGGTTTTTTTTAATTATTACAATATCTCTAAAATTACTCTTTATTGAACTCAGCAAACGATTAGATTGAATAATCAATAATCACCGGTGCATGGTCTGAAAAACGTTCGTCTTTATAAATATCCGCCCGGATGACTTTGTTTTTGAAGTGTGGAGAAGTTAAGTGATAATCCAGACGCCAGCCGGTGTTGTTTTGCCAGGCTTGCTCATCCAGTAATTTGGATATCCAGGCGCGTTCTTCGGGTAAAAAGCCGGAATTTTTCTGGTTGGCTTGCCAATTTTTAATGTCTATCTTCTTATGGGCAATGTTCCAATCGGCACAAATTATAAACGGTTTACGCTGTTGATTGAGTTGCTTGATTTTGTGCTCGATATGGTCCATACACACATATTTAAAGTCCTGACGACTTTCTTTGGAAGATCCCGATGGCATATATAATGAAGCAATAATGAGGTTATCGGTTTCAATCGCCAGCCAACGACCCTCACGATCAAAATCTTCAAAACCGATGCCGTATTCCACTTTTAAAGGTTGTTGTTTAGTCAACAGGGCTACGCCGGAGTAGCCTTTTTTGTCCGCATCGGCCTGAAAATAGTGATAACCCTGCGGCATAAACTGTTCCGGGGGCAATTGATGTAACTGGGCCTTTGTTTCCTGGATACAAACGAAGTCGGCGTGTTGGTGCTTTAGCCAGGGAAACAGGCCTTTGCGTTCTGCCGCACGGATACCGTTGGCATTGAGGGTGATGATTTTCATGAATCGGTCAAAAAGTCAGGAATTATAACACCGGCCCGCGTGCTTCGCCAAAAATCACTTAAGCAAAATACTTGCAATTACAGACGGCTTTTTAGAAGATGTCTTTTTTTATTGAACAACACGGTCATGTCCATTGCCCAACAATTTTTACAATTGGCATTAGAAAAAAACGTACTGAAATTAGGTGAGTTTACGTTAAAGTCCGGCCGCATCAGTCCTTATTTTTTTAATGCCGGTTTATTCGATGATGGCTATTGCTTGCAGTTAGTCGGTGATTATTTAGCCCGGACCATTGCCCACAGTGGCATCGAATTTGACGGTCTTTTCGGACCGGCTTATAAAGGCATTCCACTGGCCACGGCTTTGGCAATCGCTTATCAGAATAGATACCAACGTAATGTGCCGGTTACATTTAATCGCAAAGAAATTAAAGACCACGGCGAAGGTGGACAATTAATGGGTGCCCCTTTGTCCGGTCGTATTTTGATTGTCGATGATGTGGTCTCAGCAGGCACATCAGTGCGACAATCCATTGAGCTGATAACCGAATCCGGGGCTGAACCCGTGGCTGTGGCGGTATTGCTTGATCGTCAGGAAAAAGGTCAAAATGAATTATCCGCTATGCAGGAATTAACAGCCCATTATGGCCTGAAAACCACAGCCATTGCGGGTCTTGATGATTTAATGGCGATGTTGCCGAATGACAGTGCCGAGGCCGGGCGTGTGGCAGACTACCGAAAACGATACGGATGTCAAAACAATGGCTGATTATGTCATTGGCGATGTTCAGGGTTGTTATGACGCCTTAATGGCCTTGCGCAAAAAAATCAATTTTAAGCCGGATCGTGATCGGTTATATTTTTTGGGTGATCTGGTTAACCGGGGTGGTCAATCACTGGCTGTTTTACGTTGGGTCTATGCCAGGCAGGCAAATTGCCAAAGTGTTCTTGGTAATCATGATTTGAGCCTGCTTTTTCGTTACCACTTCCCTAAAAGCCGGCAAAAAAATGCTGAATTTGCGGCTATTTTTGCGGCCACGGATTGCGACTTATTAATGGACTGGCTTTTGCATTGTCCTTTGGCCATTGATTTACCTGAAGGTTTGCTGTCCCATGCCGGTATCTATCCCTATTGGGATATCACAACTTTTCTACAAAAAACCCGCTGGGCAGAGAAAAAACTACAACAAAAAACAAGCAAATACCTGAAAAAAATGTACGGTGACAACCCCGCCTGTCCTGATGATGCTTTGAGCAAAGCCGAACAATGGCGGTTTATTATCAATACCTGTACCCGCATGCGTTTTGTGGATGACAATGGCTGCCTGGATTTAAAAGAAAAAATGGCCAGCAGTGATAAGCAAAAACTGAAACCCTGGTTCCGGCACATGGACACCACAGAAATCAGTAAACCCATCTATTTTGGCCATTGGTCAACCCTGGGTTTATATCAACAATCCCCCTTTCATTGTCTGGACAGTGGCTGTGTCTGGGGTGGGGCGTTGACTGCGGTTCGATTACAGGACCAGGCTGTTATCCAAGTAAAATAATAACCAATAGCCACAACAAAGTGTCGATTTTTTCCCCCATAACTGCCAAAATACATGGCTTATTCTCGTCTTTTAGATTGATTTTCCATGACTGATAAATACGTAACAGAAAATTTTATTACCCAAATCATAGATGCCGATTTGACCAGCGGCAAGCACAGCAATATCGTCACCCGGTTTCCACCGGAACCCAATGGCTACTTACATATTGGTCATGCCAAATCCATTTGTTTGAATTTTGGTGTCGCCGCAGATTATAACGGCACCTGCCATTTGCGTTTTGATGACACCAATCCGGAAAAAGAAAGCGCCGAATATGCCCAGGCCATTAAAGAGGATGTGCGTTGGCTGGGTTTTGATTGGGCTGAACATGAATACAATGCCTCTGATTATTTTCAACAACTCTATGACTTTGCCATTGAATTAATCAATAAAGGCCTGGCCTATGTGGATGATCAATCCATTGAAGAAATTCGTGAAAACCGTGGAGACTTCAACACCCCGGGTAAAAACAGCCCATACCGCGAGCGTAGTATTGCAGAGAATTTGGATTTGTTCGAGCGCATGAAAGCCGGTGAATTCGACGATGGCAGTAAGGTACTACGGGCTAAAATTGATATGTCCTCGGGCAATATCAATATGCGCGATCCGGTGATTTACCGGATAAGGCGTCTACACCATATTCATACCGGCGACACCTGGTGCATCTATCCCATGTATGATTTTACCCATGGTATTTCCGATGCCATCGAAGGCATCACGCATTCCTTATGTACCCTGGAATTTGAAGACCATCGACCTTTGTACGACTGGTATTTGGATAACATCAGTATGCCGAATCACCCACAGCAAATTGAATTTTCGCGTTTGAATTTATCGTTTACTATCACCTCAAAAAGAAAATTAAACGAGCTGGTTGAAAACAAATTGGTGGATGGCTGGGATGACCCCAGAATGAGCACCTTATCCGGTATGCGCCGCCGCGGTTACCCGCCGGCCGCGATTCGTGAGTTTATTAAACGCGTGGGTGTCAGTAAAAGTGAATCAGTGATTTCCATGACAGTACTGGAAGACACCTTGCGCAGTCATTTGAATAAAGTCGCGCCCCGGGTGATGGGTGTATTAAGGCCCCTAAAAGTGGTGATTGAAAATTACCCAGAGGACAAAGAAGAAATACTCACCGGCGCCAACCACCCGCAAGATGACAGTTTCGGTGAGCATGATATTCCCTTTGGTCGTGAAATCTATGTTGAGCACAGTGATTACAAAGAAAACGCCAACCGCAAATTTTTCCGTCTCACCGAAGGCCGTGAGGTACGGTTGCGACA
>CAZWVE010000059.1:2735-7420 GCA_964636925.1 uncultured Marinicella sp. | reverse complement strand
CGATTGGCCATTTGGGTGATATCAGCTACCGCGCTGTTGAAGTGCTGTCATCGTGTGATTTGATTTTGTGTGAAGACACGCGACATTCGAAACGTCTTTTGCAGACTTATAACATTAGCACTGCCACTCGTTCATTACATGCCCACAATGAACATCAAATCACGACCTCTGTTCTGGCACAAATTGAACAAGGCAGTGACATGGCGCTTATCAGTGATGCCGGCACGCCATTAATCAGCGATCCGGGCTTTGTGTTAATCGAACAAGCCCATCAAAACGGCATCAAGGTCATTCCCATTCCGGGCGCCAGTGCCGTGATTGCACTGTTATCGGTGGCCGGATTACCGGTACAACCCTTTACTTTCCATGGCTTTATTCCGCCAAAAAAGAACCAGAGAATGGCGTTTTATGAACATCTCTTACCTTTAAACCAAACCCATGTTTTTTACGAATCATCACATCGTATTGTTAAGTCATTAGGGGATTTGGCATCGGTTTTAGACACCGATGCACAGGTCTGTGTCGGCCGTGAATTAACCAAACGCTTTGAGCACATATATCTGGGTAGCGCGAGTCAGGTAAACGCTGAAATTCAGTCAGACAGTCAACACCAAAAGGGTGAATTTGTTATCGCCGTGAGCGGCAAAGCCAAGACGATCCCTGAGGCATTGGATGATAACAGCCAGCAATTAGCACTTTTACTCAAGCCACTTTTGCCGCCCAAACAAGTGGCTGCGGTGGTGGCCGAACACCATGGCGTTCATAAAAAACAAGTGTATCAGTATCTTACCGACCAATCAGGCGATTAACCAGCCACTGCTCCCAAGCGGGCCGGTGTTTTTGAAAATAGCGTTTTAGCCCTTGCCGCTTCCATCGCTTTACGGCAGGGTGATTAACAGAGGATTGTCCTTTTAAATGGATTGCCTGCTGATCTGCCAGGTAGCGAATCCGATAGCCGGCAGTTAGACATCTTTGCATTAAATCCAGATCCTCAAAATGCAAGGGATAAGCCTCATCAAAGCCGTTTAATTGCTCAAAAAGATCACGTCGTATTACAAACAATGCACCATTAACGGCTTCAACATAGGCAGACTGTGATGCGCATGTTGCTGACTTATTTATACCCGGCAAACCGAAACGATATAATCCGGTCATATGATTAAATACCCGCCAAAAAGTCGGTAAGCGTCGACAGCTGGCTGCTTGCAAACTACCATCTTCGTTGACAACCCGACAACCTGCCAGACCCGTTTTCGGCTGTTGTGTGAGTTCATTCACCAGCTTGGCAACTGTATCGGGATGAACAAAACAGTCAGGGTTAATAAAAGCGATGTATGCCTGTTTGCCCATATGGGCGCCTTGATTGGCTGCTATGGCATAGCCTGTATTATCGGAATTTAAATGATACTGACTGTCCGGTAACAGTGTTTTTAAGTGAGCTACAGTGCCGTCACTTGAGCCATTATCAACCACCCAAAGATAATTTTTATGCTGATCCGTTAACCATGGCGTTAAAAAGCGCTCCATGGTTTTGGCATTTTGATAACTGACGGTCACAACATCACAGCACCACATATTATTTGGCCCGACAAAAATCCCATAGTTTTGGCCAGACATCCATGGCCTCGACAATCTCATTTAATTCATCGCGCAACCGATTGATACAAGCCGTGGTATCTAAATTATCAGGCCAACCACCTAACAACGGCACCTCATTGGATTTGATGGCAGCGCCATTGGCTTCAATCAGTTCTTTAACATCTGCCTGCCAATAAATAGGCGGTTCGTCCACCTCAGACAACACGTTTTGTAATTGATGGATTAATTGTGCCCGGGTACGACTTAAATATTCACGCAATCGATTAAGTAACATTTGATCGGGGTTGTGAATGAGATCGGCAATGGCCGCGCGGGTATTGGCAAATCGTTGTTGCGCATTTTTACCATAAAATTGATGCGCCACTGAAGTCACATAATCAGCCACAAAGCTATTAATTCCGGGACGTCTGGCAATATGATTAAACTGACTTCTTTCCCGATTTTCTGTTTGTAAATGCCCCATCATGACGGGAAATTGTAGTGATACATTATCCGGATAACATGCTTCCGTCATACCTCCAAAAAAATAATCCTCATTGGTTTCCGTGGGCATGGTAAAGGGTAAAAATTCAGCATTATCAATGGTTGATGGCGCAAAATTAGCCTGACTAAGCACCTGATAATAATCGGCATAATGCAATAGTTGAGAGGCCTCAATATTATCAAGATACGTTTCGCGGTCTTGCCAGAATGCTTCACGTTGCTCTTTGTTCAGCAAATAAAGCCAGTAATTTCCTGCTGCCCGGGGACTGCCCCAGGTACCATTACCGGTGGTTTTAATGGTTGAATGAGCGGCTATTCGGTTAAGGTCCATGAGCCGTAGTCCATACAAAGAAGTAACGCTTATGTTGGGGTGATTAAACAGCCACTGACCGAACGATTGGCCGCAAGCACTGACCATATCTTGCAGTACATCTTTTTCATATACATCACTTTTTTGTTTAATGTCACGCACATTCAAGCCAAACTGAACCGACAAAGGCAATTCATCGGACAAATTAATGACCTCAAGATTTGTTTCTTTGGCAGTTCTGGCTTGCATTAAATAATCATCATCAAAAAAACTGAAACGCTTACCGGCCAAAGCCAGTAACGCCAAATTCCACACCCGTCCACCGGTAAATCCGGTTCGTTTTTGTAAAAGCCAATCAATCTGTTGCGTGTGTTCCGGCCATTCTTTTTTAAGCATTGAGACAAATTGCTGTTGCCAAGATTGACCATGATAAGTAACATCGACCGCGGCTTTCTTGCACAACTTTTCATTGGCGCTGCGATGCACTTCTTCACGGGAATCATCAAACACCAACACCGGATGACGGCTGCCGTGTTCTTTTTGATAGGCACTTAAACTGTCTAACAATCGACTTAATTGTTCCGGCCGATCGCAAGTCCGTACCACCATGCCGGCATAGGGAGCTTGTTCTTTTGTGCTGTCGCTGCTTTTCAAAGTTGCCAGCCAATCATCGGCACTGATTATTAACTGCTTATCAATCAAAAACTGCAGTACTTTATGAATGGCTTGCTGCTGGTTTTTTAGCGCCGGTATGGATTCTGCTATTTGTCCAATATGTTCATGCAGTGGTCTAAACTGCTGGGTTAAGCCCATGGCCTGCAAAACCTGCAAGGTCATAATATGATTTTGTCCGGTGTCATAATCCATAAAAACCAATTCATCATCATCCAATTGTTGTGCAATGCCATCGACTGAGGCATATAAGGTGTTATCTTGCGGTGATTGTGGCGTTAATTGTTGTTCACCAAAATTAAATTCAAATTCCATTATTGTTCTCGATCTAACCAGCGAATCACGCGACCTATAATCGGATGATTCAGCCATTTTTGTTGCTTTTCCATCAGTGCTTGATGGTCTTTTTCTGCTTTAATATGAGCCCGTATCACGGCATGATAGTGACCATAAACGGATTCGGCTTGTTCCGTAAAAACATAGCTGTCGTGGACCTCCGGTAAGTTCTTGTCACTGTTTGAAGCCACCACCACATAATACATCGGCGGGTATGACAATTGCTGCTCACGAACAGTGTTGTTACCTTCCAGATGTTGCCATTGAACAGTTTCTAAGGTCTTGTCTAATTGCCAAATGGCTGAGTTAAACATCAGCTTTTGGCCCAGCCACACTTGATGTGAGAAATGGCCATCCAGTAATTCTTTAAATTCATGATGATACAATTCTTTGACATGATATTCATTGCTAAAACCGGTTTTGTCTGAATACTCCGCTTTGTCCGGTGTTGAAATAATGAGACAGCCGTCGTTTGTTAACAGCCGCTTATACTCTGCCAATAAATCTTGATGCTCGGCTAAATGTTCCAGTGTTTCAAAAGACACCACCACATCAAAACTGTCATCAGGAATGGGTATCTCAAGGACATCGGCCTTGATGAATTTCAGGTTGTTCCGGCGATATCTTTGTTTGGCATGGTTGATGCTGTTTTGATCAATATCCACCGCCACCACTTTATCGGCATACGTAGCCAATAAATGGCTTCCGTAACCTTCCCCGCAGGCTGCATCAAGTACTTTTTTACCCCGCACCAGGTCACAAGCCATCAAATAGCGGTGGTAATGTTCATACCAGATTTCTCGCTCACATTCAGGCACAAATCGCTCGCCGGTAAATTCTAAATTATGTTCGGACATTCCAGTATCTGGCTTTAAAAAGCGTCTATTTTATCAATGATTGACTGTCTTATTGGCGCTAACGGGTCTTTTTTAATAAAGTTATCAATTAATTGTGAATAATCGGGATGTTCTGCCAATAACCGTGCCATGGTTTGTTCATTTGGCTGTAGCCCCTTTTCACTGAACGATTGGTTACCGATATGAGCCACATAGGCATTATCCACCAATACATTGCGCAATCCTGCGGCTGAAGCGCGCAAAGAATAATCATTTTCTTCGCCGTAGCCATAACCAAAAACGTCTTCATTAAAATAACCCACTTGGCGCTTCGCGCGGGCAGTCACCAGCATGCAAAAACCTACGGCTGTGGGTAACTCAGGGTAACAGGGTTGATGCTGTTGATACAAGGCTTGCGCTAAACAATCAATGTCTTTGGGTATCGGATT
>CAZWVE010000059.1:0-2725 GCA_964636925.1 uncultured Marinicella sp. | reverse complement strand
GATTATTGCTTAAGGTTTCCGGTAAAGAACAGATTTCGGCATGATTGGACCAGGGTGTGGCGGTGGCTAACTCGGGGATGGCCTGTTGGCAGTCTTGAAATCTTTGTAGCCAGCCTGTGGTAACCTGGGTATCGGTATTCAGGAGAACGGTGTCACCCGTGCTCAGCTTTAAACCCCGATTGGCCGTTTTCACAAAACCAAGATTTTCTGTATTCGTGAGTAATGACCATTGATCACATTCTGACACATAGTCTGCCAATAATAACGATAAGCGTACATCCTCAGATGCATCATCAATGAACACCACCTGATCATCCCTGTTATGGCGCCACAAGGATACCAAACAATCCCGCGTCACCTCGTAGGCCTTGTAAACAGGCACCACCACCTGTATCGGCTGTTTTTTCATGACAGCCATTCAATGGGCAAGCGGCTGATGCCCATCTCACGTGTTTCACCTTTTACTGTCAGGGGTTTTTCCAGGGTATCAATTAGCTGCAGTTGATCCGGGCTCATGGTGTGAAATTTAATGTGGTAACGACCGGGCAATAAAGGCAGCTCACTGATTCGCAGGGTGAATTCAAACAAACCATCCGCTAACTTTTTGGGTTTACGGTCAAATTGTTCGGAATAAACACCATAGACAGGCTGATTATCAAAACTGACAACACCAAAGCATAATCCCGGTGCTTCACCGGTGGGAGAATACAACTTGGCTTTAAAATAAACGGTGTCACCAGTGTTTAACTCACTGACCTGTTCTTTTTTATCATTGAGTATTTGCGCCTCAACCACATGAAAACCATTTTGATCGACTGCAACAGGTGTTATCTCAGGTAATTCACTGACATTTTCATAGTGATAAGCCTGGGACACATCATAGGCTGAACCCCGCATTCTAATTTCACCTTTATCCAACCAGATCGCATGTTGACCGATTTTTTGGACATGATAAATACTATGGGAAACCAACAACAGTGTGCCGCCGGTACTTAAATAATAATCAATCCAGGCTAAACATTTACGCTGAAAATTCTCATCCCCGACCGCCAGCACTTCATCAGTAATTAATAAATCTGGTTTGGTTTCAGTGATAACGGCAAAACCCAAACGCACCACCATACCGGATGAATAGTTTTTTACCGGTTCATGGATATAATCGCCGATATCTGCAAATTCAATCATGCGATGAATCTTTTCTTTGGCTTGTTGCCCACGAATACCAGCCAATGCGGCAGACATTTTCAGATTATCCAAACCGGTATACTCAGGATCAAAGCCGGAGCCCAATTCCAATAACGCGCCTATTGATCCATTCACCTTAATATCCCCTGAGGTGGGCTGGATAACGCCGGACAATATTTTAAGCAAAGTACTTTTTCCGGCACCATTGCGACCGACGATGGCCAGAGATTCGCCTTTATGTACTGTTAAATTAATATCTTTGAGTACATGGGCGCCTGATGTCGCAGCTTGGTTTTTTAAAATCTGCCACATACTTTTTATCCGCTGTTTATTATTGCTAACATGCGGATAAAACTTATTCAGGTTTTTGATTTCAATCAGTGCCATTAGACAAAATCATCAAAACGCGGCGCCAATTTCTGAAAAAAGCGATGTGTTAAAAACATCAAAGCCAGGACACCGAAAAATACACCTAATAATGCGCTGTAATTGGGTGGATGGATATCCAAGGTTACGGCATGAATAAAATTTATAATCGGTAGAAGCGGATTATAAACCAATATTTTCTGTCCAAATTCCGGTACTAAACTCCAGGAATAAATAATCGGTGTGGTAAAAAACCACAGGGGCATAAATGCGGTGACAATTTCTTTTAAATCCCGGTAGAAAACCTGTAAAGCCGAAAACAAAAAAGCCAAAGTCACGGCAAACAGGTATAAGGTAAGATAGGGCAAAATCAGAAGAAATAAAGACCATTGGGGTGTCAGTCGATCAATACCCATTAATAACAGCAAAATGGCGATAAATCCAATACCGTGCAAAATAAAATGACTGGTAACGCCGGCCAAAAGAACCTGGCGCAGATCGATTTTAACTTTACCCAATAAATCCTTACGATTTAATATCGTCATTAAGCTGGCTAAAACGGATTCCGAAAAAGCCATCCAGGGCCACAGTCCGACTGCCAGATAGGTGATAAAAAGTTCCTGGGGTAAATCCGGTACCCGGGCTTTAAAGATAAACCCAAATACCAGATAATAGACAAATAATGAGGCAACGGGTTGCACAACAACCCATAACAACGCCGAGGAACTTCCCAGATAACGATCAGTTATCTCTTTACGCAAAAAATAACTGAACATGGTTTAGCTGTTACTGGAAAACCTCATATCGACTAAAAATATCATCCACCAGCTCTTTATTGACTTCCACTTCATATTGTGCGTATTCGTTAATGATGCTTTGAAATCTTCGGCGCATGCTTTGCTCTACGATTTTATCCACCATATTCTGCTTAACTTCATCAAATGGAATACGTTGAGCAGGAATGATTTTATTAACACGGACAATAAACCAGTTGTCGTCTTTTTCAAACACAGCCGGTACTAAACCATTGCCCGATTGAAACACTTCTTCGGCAAACGGGTAGCGAAAACCGGATTGTTTAAATAAACCCAATTGTCCTGCGTTCATATTAACTGTATGGTCTTCTGACAATTTTTTTGCTTTTTCTGAAAATAAGTCAATGCTGTCATTGGCT
>CAZWVE010000058.1:0-7420 GCA_964636925.1 uncultured Marinicella sp. | reverse complement strand
CGTTATAATACGCGCCTTTCAGTCTCAGGAATACACAATGACCTTAAAAGATCTTCCTGTGGGATCGGATGCACCCCATGACATCAATGTGGTAATTGAAATACCGCGAAACAGTGATGCCATTAAATATGAAGTCGATAAAGAATCCGGCATGTTGACCGTTGATCGTGTACTTAACACAGCCATGCACTATCCGTGTAATTATGGTTTTGTACCACACACTTTATGCGGTGACGGTGATCCGGTGGATGTGTTGGTTGTGATGCCTTTGCCATTGTTGCCCGGTTCCGTGATTAAATGCCGCCCGGTGGGTGTGCTTAAAATGACCGATGAAAGTGGCGATGATGCTAAAATTATTGCCGTACCCACCTCAAAAGTCAGCGGTTTATACCGCCATGTGGCCGATGTCCGTGACATCAATGAAGTGACCTTAGACACCATTGCCCATTTCTTTGAACATTACAAGGATTTGGAAAAAGGTAAATGGGTTAAAATTGAAGGTTGGGGTGGTGTTGAAGAAGCCAAAAAAGAAATCCGTGAGGCCATCGAAACATTTAATAATTTAAAAGACAAGCCCAACTTTTAATGATGTCAAAAAAACCGCCCCATAGTCCGGGTGGTTTTTTTATGGGTTAATGTGCACCTTCGGTTGTTGTTGTATGGCAGCAACAATGCGACGCGGGGCATTGTCAAAACCTCCATTACTCATACAAATCACTTCATCCCCGGGTTGCACAATGGCTGCCACTTGTGCAACCAGGGCATCCACCGAGTCAATGATATTGGCGCTTTGTTTCAGCTTTTCCAGTACCAACTCATCCCATTGCATATCCGGATAAACCATAACATAGGCCTGATCCGCTGCCTGCAAGGCTTTGGGTAATTGCCGGGCATGAACCCCGGCTCGCATGGAATTACTGCGTGGTTCAATGACCGCAATTAATCGACCTTGAACGTGTGGACGACGTCCGGCTAAAGTGGTTTCAATGGCCGTGGGATGATGGGCAAAATCATCAAACACCCGAACACCATTGGACTCGCCAACCAATTCCATTCGGCGTTTGACATTGTCATATCGACATAAGGAATCAGCCGCAGCGGTGATTGATACGCCGGCACGGGTGGCCGCCAATATAGCGGCCAGGGCGTTCATCTGATTGTGTTTGCCGGAAATATCCCAACGCACTTCAGCCAGTTGGTCGGTGCTGTTTTGGATACTAAAATGGCTCGGGTTATCGCCCAAAGGCATCACCCAAAAATCGGCATGGGGGCCACTGCCAAAACTCACCAAATCGGTCCAGCAACCCATATCCAACACTGTTTTTAAATGGGCATCATCGGCGTTGACAATAATTTCACCGTTTCCGGGTACGGTTCTGATCAAATGGTGAAACTGTTTCTGAATGGCCGTGAGATCAGGATAGATATCGGCATGATCATACTCCAGATTATTTAAAATAACCACGTCACTGTGATAATGCACGAACTTCGCCCGTTTATCAAAAAAGGCACTGTCGTACTCATCAGCCTCAATAACAAAATGCTCACTGTCTGTCAGCTTAGCCGATGAGTCAAAATGTGGACTGACACCGCCGATTAAAAATCCGGGATCGATGCCCTGATCGGTTAAAATCCAGGCCAGCATAGAAGCCGTGGTGGTTTTGCCATGGGTGCCGGCCACCGCATACACCTGTTTGCTTTTTAATACTTCCCGACCCAACCAGGCAGGACCTGATTCGTAATTCAGGCCGTTATTGAGCATATATTCAATCGGTTCCATGCCCCGGCTCATGACATTACCAACCAATACCAAATCGGGGTTGTTTTGTAAGGGCGTGGATTCATAGCCTTCATGGACAGGAATCGCCATATGGTCTAATTGGGTGCTCATGGGCGGATACATTTTCTGATCACTGCCGGACACGTCATGACCCAATTGCCGGGCGATGGCGGCCAGGCCACCCATAAAAGTTCCACCAATACCGAGGATATGAATTTTCATTGATTCAACACAAAAAAACTGGCATTTTAACAGAATTCAGCCAACAACGTAGAGACACAAAAAAACCGACTGCTTTTATCACAGTCGGTTTTGCTTGAGACGAATAAATAAATATTATTCTTTAATATCTTCCGGTTCAATGTCCGGTAAGATAATTTCTACCCGGCGGTTTCGTTGTCGGCCGCTGGCATCGTCATTGCTGGCCACCGGAAAGTCAAAACCCAAACCTTCGGTTTCAATACGATCCGCATCAATACCATTGTCTGTTAAATATTCTTTGACAGACTCAGCGCGCTCTTCAGATAGTTTTAAGTTGTATTCTTTACTACCGATATTATCAGTATGACCTTCAACAATCACCTGTTGTTTAGGATTATCCTTGAGGGCTTTCACCAGGGGCTCTAAATTACGTACCGATCCGGGTTTAAGGTCAGATTTATTAAACTCAAACAAGACGTCGCCTAAGGTGATGACCAAACCGCGTTCGGTTTGCTTGGCCTGTAACTCTGATAACTGATTTTGCAAGCTGTTCATGGCGGCTTTGGCAGCGGCGGCTTCGGCCTGTGCGGCTTCTGCTCTGGCGGCTTCAGCCTCAGCCCGCATTTTGGCTTTTTCGGCTTCACTCATGGCTGACTGGGCCGCTTCCTGAGCCTGTTTCTTCAAACGTTCAGCTTCCGCTCGCGCTGCTTCAGCCTCTGCTTTTGCCTGCATGGCTGCGTCTCGCATTTCCTGTGCTTCTTGTGCTTGGGCCATGGCTTGTGCGCGTTGTTGTTCTGCCATCATGGCACTTTGCTTGGCACGTTCAGCGCGATTTTCCGCCATTTCGGCTTCCAGAGTTCTGGATTCAAGCACCAAACGACTTTGCTCATCGGCTAAATCACGACGCTGATCATTGTAATAACGTTCTTCTGCGCTGAATTTAGCCAATTCAATCAGTCTGTCTGTGGCATAAATGGCGTATTCAAAGGCCTGATCGTCCATTCTATCGGGTCGATTCTGAACTGTTTTTAAAGCGCTCTGCGCCCGTTTAAGCTCTTCACCGCCGCGAGAAGCCAATTCAGGGTTGGCCAACAAATCTGACATTCTGTTTTGTAAGGTCTCGACCCGTGGATCTGGCTCCGGTGTGGACGCACAGGAAGCCAATAAAACCATCAGACCAAGTACCAATGAAAATTTAATCGTATTATTTATCGTGTGTTTCATTGTCTACTCCGTTTGCGTTGTAGTTCGTTGCGCAGTAAGTCCACCGATTGACGTAAGTCGGTATAGGCTTTTTCTGCTTTCATGGCGTCTGATTTTGCAGCCGCCACTTCAGCATCACGTTGCGATTTTTTTGCGGCAATTTCAGCCTTGGTCCAATCCCGATTGTCCAAATCAATTTTGGCCTGATTAAGATTGTCCCGAGCCGATTTCATCAAATAAACGGCATGTTGCATACTGCCTGACCGTTCCGCTGATTCAATGAGTACTTCTGCTTGATTTATGGCCTTATTGGCTGCGTTTCTATCGGCCATAACGGGCGATGCCAACAACAGCAACAAGAGTCCGGCTGTGCTATATTTTATATTCATAAGTCCTCTCTTTAGTGATAACTATAAAACCCATCCGACTTGATGTAGGGAGTGAATTGCAAAAACACGCTCAAATCGGATGAGGGTTAAGCGGAAACATATGGATTATGATTCCTTGCTTTGACTTTTAGTGGTTGATTTTAGATTGCCACTCTTCCACGGCTTTTTCAGCCTTATCTTTATTATAACCGTAACGCGCTTGTAAACGGCCAACTAATTTCTCATGTTTGCCGGCAATCACGTCCAGGTCGTCATCTGTGAGCTTGCCCCATTGGGCTCGAGCCTCACCTTTAAATTGACTCCATTTACCTTCAATAATATCCCAGTTCATAATTATTTTCTCCTCAGTTTGAATTGATTAACATTGTAACGTTATACAGATAAATATAGTGTAAAGCGAATGTTAAAAGTTTGCTAAAACAACAACTTGTGAGGATGCTCAATGATTATTCAATCGGCTTTGGGATTTTTGTCTTTATCCAGGTTTTTGAGCTTTTTCAGGGTTTCTTGATAGCCCAAATCAAAAATTTCCTGAGCCGAGTCTTTTTTCAGAAAGCTGTACTTTCGTAGGGCTGTGGGCGCGACAATAACATCACAATCTGAAAATTTTCTGATGGACGCCTGGGCCCTCAAAATTGTGAAAGCCCGCTGTGTAACCGCCATAGTTGACTTTAAGCTCTCCTGATCAGCCGATTCCAAAGGGCTGACAAAGACACCGACAGACTGTTCGCAATAAATGGATAAAGGTTCGGTGGGAAAGTTATTGGTAATACCGCCGTCGCTGTAGAGAACACCATCGATTTCAACCGGCGTCATAATGCCCGGGAAGGCACCGGAGGCTAATAATGGTTTAATCAACGGCCCTTCATAAAAAATCCGCGCCTGACCGGTAATCATGTTGGTGGCGACAATGAACAAGCGTTTTTTTAATGCTGAAAACGAATCATCGGGAAAATATTCTTTAAAATCCTTATAAAATTTATCGGTATCAACAATCCCGGGCTTTAACAGTGTATATTTTTTAAACGAAAACAAATCCAAATTATCAAAAAAATCCAGCATTTCCTGCCAGGAGTAGCCTGCCGCGTACAAAGACGCCACCAACGCACCGGCACTGGTACCGGAGACAGTGGTTGGATGAATGTCCATTTCTTCTAAGGCCTTGATGGCACCGATATGGGCCACTCCTAAGTAGCCGCCACCGGATAAAACCAAACCTACGGGTGCTTTTAAGGGCATTGTGATCTCCTTTGCGTTAACAATTTATATTTTGCCATAGCCATTATTTCCACATCCGTGCGAGCACATCTTTTTTCGGTGTGGCTTTTTGGTGTACATAGGTCATGATGGTGTGTCCTGCGATTAATGCCAACAATATCCAGCCAAGTTCACCATGGAAATCACTGCCTAAATCAAGCATCCACTGAATTTTTTCACCTTCAAATCCGTTAAATATAGGCAAACCCAAGACATCAAAGGTACGCCCGGATCCGTATTGTCTTAACAAGGCCAGAATCGGAATAACAATCACCAAAAGGTACATGACCCAATGGCCTGTTTTAGATAATAGACTGACCGAAGGCGGCCGGTTAGATCGATTCATCAATGACCACAGCAAACGTAGGAGCATGAGTACCAGCAGTATCACACCTAAGGTCTTGTGGGTTGGCCAAAAAAAGGCTTCAATGGCCGTGTCTTCAAAAAAATAACGGGATGCCGCGCTTAAAAATTGCCACAGTATTAAAAGGGCCATCCCCCAATGCAATACCTTACTCACTATTCCGTAACCTTCAGTGCTGTCTTTTAATGCCATTCATTGTCTCCAGAGATATATTATTTATGATGAGAGCCTTTAAGATTTGAATAATATAGCATATCTTGATGTCATCTTTTGATTAAATTTTCTAAGCTATAAAGCTTGGTCCCAGTAAGGCTCATCACCAAAACGTTTAGCCAGAAAATCAATTAAATGCCGACAGCGTTGCGATAAAAAACGATTTTTTGGATAGACGGCATAGGCATTTAAGGTGGGTAATTGATAATCCTGAAGCACACACTGCAATTCGCCACTGGCTAACTTTTGGTGGGCGATAAAGGTTGGAATATAAACCAACCCATGGTCTTTTGCTGCCATGTTGACCAAAAAATCACCATTGGTGGCTTTTATTTTCGCGTTGATTGCGATTTTATGCTTGTGCCCTGGTGCATCCGTTAAATGAAGCTGACTTTCTTTATTAAGGCCATATTGCAAAAATGCATGATCCTTTAAATCCTCCGGTTTCTCAGGTGTGCCCTTTTGGCTTAAATACGCAGGGCTGGCGCACAACACAAAACGAATCAGCGCCAATCGCCTGGCTTGGTAACTGGAATCCTGTAATTCGCGGATTCGAATGGCCAGCTCATAGCCTTCCTCAACCAGATCAACATGCCGATCTGAAAAATCCAGCTCAAAATTCAAATCAGGGTGTTCGCCGGCAAATTCATGAATCGCTTCACTTAAATGCAATAAACCAAAAGACAAAGGCGCGGTCATTTTGAGTGTTCCGCCAATGTGGGTCGGTGAGCCGCTAATGTGCTCATTTAAGGCATCCACTTTATTGATAATACTGTTGGCACGCTGATAATACAGCTCACCGGCTTCGGTGAGATTGGATTGGCGCGTGGTGCGGCTGATTAACTGACTGCCCAGGCGGGTTTCTAACTCTTTTAGACGCCGACTGACTGCTGACTTGGCGGTATTAAGTTGTTCCGCGGCTTTGGTGATACTGCCGGCATCCACAATACGCACAAACATCGCCATATCTTCTAATTGTCCCATGTTATTAACTCCCATGATTGTTCTGAATAAAAGAACTGTATTTTGTAATTATTGCCGTTTATCCTTCTCCGGTCAACAACTATAATGGCGATATTAATTAACTATATAGAGGATACCATGAACAAATTACAAGATTTGAGTGCACCAATTGGCCGCATCTTTTTAGCCGCGATTTTTATTATGTCGGGCTTGGGTAAAATAACCAATTATGCAGGAACCCAGGGATATATGGACGCCATGGGCGTACCCGGGGTTATGTTGCCCCTGGTTATTATCCTTGAAGTACTTGGCGGGATCGCCATCTTGATTGGCTTTAAAGCACGTTTTGTGGCTTTTTTAATGGCCGGTTTCAGCGTCGTTTCGGCGATTTTATTTCATGCTGACTTTGGCGATCAAACACAACTGAACATGTTTATGAAAAATATCGCCATCGCCGGTGGATTTTTGCTGATTGTGGCGCACGGTGCCGGTGCTTACTCACTGGATAACCGTCAGACTAAAATCAGTCAATAATAACAGGAGTTCCTATGAAAACCATTTATCATGCAGCCGATTCCCGTGGTCATGCCGATCACGGTTGGCTGAAGAGTAAACACACATTTAGCTTTGCCAATTATTACAACCCAGAGCGCATGGGCTTTGGTGCCCTGCGTGTCATCAACGATGATTATGTGATCGGCGGTCAGGGCTTTGGCAAGCACCCACACCATGATATGGAAATTATCAGTATTCCATTGTCCGGAAAGCTCCGGCATGGTGATGACATGGGCAACCAGGGCATGATTGAAGCGGGTGAA
This sequence comes from uncultured Marinicella sp., assembly GCA_964636925.1. Classification (GTDB taxonomy): domain Bacteria; phylum Pseudomonadota; class Gammaproteobacteria; order Xanthomonadales; family Marinicellaceae; genus Marinicella. The sequence continues at coordinate 232 of CAZWVE010000058.1, read as the reverse complement.
ATCCAGGTGATGTCAGCCGGCACCGGTATTACCCACAGCGAGATGAATGGCGATGCCAAAGAAGCGGTGAAATTTTTACAAATCTGGGTGATTCCCAATAAAATGAGCGTTAAACCGCGCTACCAACAATTACGTCTGGCTGACATGATGCAACCCAATGAATTTAATCAGGCGCTGTCACCCAATCCGGATGACGCCGGTGTGTGGATTCATCAAAACGCCTGGTTTAGTT
>CAZWVE010000057.1:0-7530 GCA_964636925.1 uncultured Marinicella sp. | reverse complement strand
GTATTATAGAGAAAATGTTGGTTACTGTGTGGTGTTTACCGACAATTTAAGCTAAAATCCGCTTTCAATTCTACACTTGTAAATGGTCGGTGCATTACCGGCTTTTTTTACGCCTAACAGAGTTGAGCCCATGTCTAAATTAAAACAATTGCTATTCCCAGATAACTTGCCACCGGCTATTTTAGCGTTAGCGGATGGTCGTGTGTTTCACGGTTTTTCATTGGCCGCTGAGGGACACCAGGTAGGTGAAGTGGTGTTCAACACCGCCATGACCGGTTACCAGGAAATCCTTTCCGACCCTTCTTATGCCGGTCAATTGGTGATGTTAACCTATCCACATATCGGCAACACCGGTGTTAACGACACAGATAATGAATCGCCCCGAATTCAAGCCGCCGGTTTAATTGTTCGCCAATACCATGACGAGCCCAGCAGTTGGCGTAGCCAAAAACGCTTAAGTGATTACTTAAAAGAACAGGGTGTGGTGGCGATTACGGGTGTGGATACCCGTGCGCTGACCAATCACGTGCGTGATCATGGTGCCATGAAAGCCTGTCTTATGACCGGCCGGCAGGGACAGGCACCGGATGAACAAGCGGCATTGGCCAAAGCCCGTGGTTTTGCCGGACTAGCCGGTTTGGATTTGGCCAGGGAAGTGACCACGAAAGCACAACAAAATTGGTCGCAGGGGCGTTATGACTTAATGAATCAATCTTTTAAACAATCACTGTCAACGCCCTTTCATGTGGTTTGTTATGACTTTGGCATGAAACAACAAATTTTGCGGATATTGCATGACCTGGGTTGTGATATTACCCTGGTTCCTGCACAAACACCCGCGGCGACGGTGTTGGCCATGAATCCTGATGGCGTGTTTATGTCTAATGGCCCGGGTGATCCTGCTGCCTGTGATTATGCCATGACCGCCTGTCGTGAATTATTGGCCGCTGATATGCCTTTTTTTGGTATTTGTTTAGGGCATCAAATTCTGGCGCTGGCCCTTGGGGGTACCACGGAGAAAATGAAATACGGTCACCACGGCGCCAACCATCCGGTTATGGATGAAGTCACTAAACAGGTTATGATAACCAGTCAAAACCACAGTTTTTGTGTGGCTGAAGAGACCTTGCCAAAGGAGTTAACGGTCACCCATCGCTCCTTATTTGATAATACCATTCAGGGTTTCAAGCACGTTTCAAAACCCGCCTATGCTTTCCAGGGACATCCCGAAGCCAGCCCCGGACCACATGATGCGGTATCCATTTTCAATGAATTTATCACTGCCATGAGAACCCGTCAACAACAGGAGAATGCCCATGCCTAAACGCTCAGACATTAAACGCATTTTGGTTTTGGGCGCCGGTCCCATCGTCATTGGCCAAGCCTGTGAATTTGATTATTCGGGTACCCAGGCCTGTAAAGCCCTCAAAGATGAAGGGTTTTACGTCATACTGGTGAATTCAAATCCGGCCACCATCATGACCGATCCGGAAACCGCCGATCAAATTTATATTCAACCCATCACCTGGCAAACAGTGGCCAAAATTATTGAACGTGAGCGACCTGATGCGATTTTGCCCACCATGGGTGGTCAAACGGCATTAAACTGTTCATTGGATTTAGTCAGTCAAGGCGTATTAGAAAAATATGGCGTTGAAATGATTGGTGCTTCACGGGAAGCCATTGACATGGCAGAAGACCGTGAGCAATTTCGCGTGGCCATGCAGGATATCGGTTTGGAAGTGGCTCATTCAGCCATTGTGCATGACATGGAAGAAGCCCGGGAAGTGCAAAAAACCATTGGCTACCCGGCCATTATCAGACCGTCATTTACGCTCGGCGGTACCGGCGGCGGTATTGCCTATAACCTGGAAGAATTTGAAAATATTACCCGCGAAGGTTTGCGTTTATCGCCGACCACAGAAGTGTTGTTGGAAGAATCCTTACTCGGTTGGAAAGAGTTCGAAATGGAAGTGGTGCGTGACAAAGCGGATAATTGTATTATTATTTGCGCCATTGAAAATATAGATCCCATGGGTGTTCATACCGGTGATTCGATTACCGTAGCCCCGGCGCAAACGCTGACCGATAAGGAATACCAGGTGATGCGAGATGCGTCTTTGGCGGTTTTGCGTAAAATCGGTGTTGAAACCGGCGGTTCCAATGTGCAATTTGCCATAAACCCCGATAATGGCCGGATGATTGTTATTGAGATGAACCCACGGGTTTCCCGGTCATCTGCCCTGGCTTCGAAAGCCACCGGTTTCCCGATAGCCAAAGTGGCGGCCAAATTAGCGGTTGGCTATACCCTGGATGAGTTAAACAACGAAATCACCGGGGACACCATTCCGGCTTCATTTGAGCCGACCATTGATTATGTGGTCACAAAAATTCCACGTTTTGCCTTTGAGAAATTTGCCGGTAGCGTTGATCGACTCAGTACACAAATGAAATCTGTGGGTGAAGTCATGGCCATTGGCCGTACCTTCAGCGAATCCTTACAAAAAGCCCTGCGCGGTATGGAAATGGGCTACAGTGGTTTACAACCCCTGGTAACACCTGAGCAAATGGCACAGGGTTTTGATCTTAATAAAGAAATCAGAGAAGCCTCTTCGCAGAGATTATTTTATGTCGCTGATGGTTTCCGGCACGGTTATGATTTGGCTGACATTCACCGACTGTCAAAAATTGATCCATGGTTCTTACAAGCCATAGAACAATTAGTCCGGGTCGAACAAGCCTTGTCTGAAACTCAAATAGAAGACTTGGATGGCAGGGATTGGTTGGCGATTAAACGCTTGGGCTTTTCAGACGAACGTCTGGCGCAGTTAATGCAATGTTCCGATGCGCGCGTGCGTGAGATGCGTCTGTCGCATTCGGTTAAGCCGGTCTATAAGCGTGTTGATTCCTGTGCTGCAGAATTTGCTTCCGATACCGCCTATTTTTATGGCACCTACGAACACGACTGCGAAGCCAGACCTACCCAGAATAAAAAAATCATGATTTTAGGCGGCGGTCCGAATCGCATCGGGCAGGGCATTGAGTTTGATTATTGCTGTGTACATGCCTCCATTGCCCTAAAAAATGCCGGTTTTGAAACCATCATGGTGAATTGCAACCCGGAAACAGTGTCCACGGATTATGACACCTCAGATCGTCTCTATTTTGAGTCATTAACGTTAGAAGATGTTCTGGCCATCGTGGATGTTGAAAAACCGTCGGGTGTGATTGTCCAATACGGCGGTCAAACACCGTTAAATCTGGCCGAAGACCTGGCCCGGGCCGGAGTGCCGATTATCGGCTCTTCACCTGAGTGTATTGCCCGTGCCGAAGACCGCGAGCAGTTTAAAGCCATGCTCGATAAATTAAACTTAAAGCAACCACCGAATGATACAGTCAGCTCCATTAATGAAGCTTTAGAACGTGCTGATGCCATTGGGTTTCCACTGGTGGTCAGACCGTCTTTTGTTTTGGGTGGTCGAGCCATGGAAGTGGTGCATTCGGTCACTGAACTCAGTCGTTATATGGAAGAAGCGGTGTTGGTCTCAAACGATTCACCGGTGTTACTCGATCGTTTTTTAGACCATGCCATTGAAGTGGATGTGGATATCGTGTGTGATGGTGAAGATGTTCTGGTTGGTGGCATTATGGAGCACATCGAACAAGCCGGTGTCCATTCAGGCGATTCGGCTTGTTGTATTCCGCCATTTACGCTGGATGAAGAAACCCAGCAAGAACTGATTAGACAATGTACCTTGATGGCCAAAGAACTTAATGTTGTGGGTTTAATGAATACCCAGTTTGCTATTCAGGGCGATACCATTTATATCATTGAAGTCAATCCACGGGCTTCACGAACTGTGCCGTTTGTCTCCAAAGCCACCGGTTTACCGTTGGCGCAAATCGGTGCCTTATGTATGGCCGGTATCAGTTTAAAAGAGCAAAAGGTACAAGCCCGTTTAAAATTAAATCATTTTTCAGTGAAAGAGCCGGTATTTCCATTTACAAAATTTCCCGGTGTCGATCCTATTCTCGGCCCGGAAATGCGCTCCACCGGTGAAGTCATGGGAACCGGTAAAACATTTGGTGCGGCCGTGGCCGCTTCTCGAATTGGTGCCCATGTTAAGATACCCCAGGTGGGCAAAGCTTTTGTCAGTGTTCGCGATGCCGATAAAGAGAAATTGATACCCTTGGCAAAACAGCTCAGTGCCATGAACTTTGAATTGGTGGCCACACATGGCACCTGTCAGTTATTGAGAAAAGCAGGTGTGTTCTGTGAAAGTGTAAACAAAGTCATCGAAGGACGGCCACATATTGTTGACCGCATCAAAAGCCGGGAAATTGATTTTATTATTAACACCACAGAAGGGGCCCAGGCGATTGCCGATTCGGCTTCAATTCGAACCGAAGCCTTAAAACAAAGTGTCCACTATAGCACCACCTTAGCCGGTGCCGCAGCCACGATTGCTGCTTTTGAGTATGTCAAAAATCCTGAGATCTATGCACTCAGTGAATTACATCAAGAATAAACAAGGAGATTAGAATGAGAAAACCCATTACAAAAAAAGGTGCAGAACAGCTCAAGGCTGAACTGAAGCGCCTGAAAAACGTCGAACGTCCGAAAATTATCGAAGCCGTAGCCACTGCCCGGGAACATGGTGATTTAAAAGAAAATGCCGAATACCATGCCGCCCGTGAGCAGCAATCATTTAATGAAGGCCGAATTAGTGAACTTGAAAGCTTGCTGAGTCACGCTGAGATTATTGATGTCAGCAATTTAAATGTTGGTGATAAAGTGGTCTTTGGAGCCACGGTTATCTTAGAAGCTGAAGACAGCGGTGACAAAGTGACCTATCAAATCGTTGGTGATGCTGAAGCCGATATTGATGCCGGAAAAATCTCCATCAGTTCACCGATTGCCCGTGCCCTGGTCGGAAAAAGTGTCGATGATGAAGTGCATGTACAGGCCCCGGGTGGAGAAAAAACGTATTATATTGAAGACATCAAATACATTTAAATTGAGTACAACGTTATCATGGTTCGTATTACGCGTCGAAAAGTTAGCAGCGAACCGTTACCGGGCGGCGAACATCTGCCGCCCCTTATTCAGCGAATTTATCGTGCCCGCGGCATCGAAGATGCCAGTCAAATTGATTACAGTTTAAAACACCTCAGTCATGCCGATGCCATGCCCGGGATTAATGAAGCAGCTTCGTTGATCATACAAGCAGCGGGTCGACAGGAAAAAATTTATATCGTCGGTGATTTCGATGCCGATGGGGCCACTGCCACAGCACTTATGCTGCGGGTGTTACGGCAATTGGGGGTCACCAACATTCATTATATTGTGCCCAATCGTTTTGACTACGGTTATGGGTTGTCAGAGCCTCTGGTGGATGAATTAGCGCGTCATAATTGTCAATTCATCATCACCGTGGATAACGGCATCAGCTCCCATGCCGGCGTTAAAAGGGCTCGGCAATTGGGTATGCAGGTGGTCATTACTGACCACCATTTGCCGCCCGATGATTTACCGGAGGCGAATGCCATTGTAAACCCATCCATGCCGTACAGTGAATTTGGCAGTGCCGCCCTGGCCGGGGTAGGTGTGGCTTTTTACCTGCTCACCCGCATCCTCAGTCAAGTTAAAAACGACGACCCTAACAGCCACTTAAGCGCGGAACGGGTTCAGCTCAGTGCCTATCTTGACTTGGTTGCATTGGGTACCGTGGCCGATGTAGTGACATTAGATCAGAATAATCGAATTTTAGTTGAGGCGGGTTTAAAACGTTTACGCGCCGGTTGCGGTAATCCGGGATTACTGGCTTTGTGTGAAGTCGCCGGATGTGATTATCAACGTGCCAATGCGCAGATGTTGGCTTTTATGTTGGCACCACGATTAAATGCCGCCGGACGTTTACAGGATATGGGGATTGGCATTGATTTGTTGTTGACTGATAATGCAGACAAAGCGATGCAACTCGCCCAATCACTGAACACCATCAATCGGGAGCGAAAAGTCATACAAGCCAGTATGCAAACCATGGCCGACTCCGTTATCAAGACACTGCAAAAAGAAGACAGACTCAGTTCCGCCATATGTTTGTATCACCAAAGGTGGCATCAGGGTGTGGTGGGCCTGTTGGCGTCTAAAGTGAAAGAATACACCCAGCGACCTGTGGTGGCTTTTGCCGATGAAGGAGAAGGCTCCGATTGGGTTAAAGGTTCGGCACGCAGTATTGACGGCTTTCATATTCGTGATGCGCTGGTGGCGGTGGATCGTGACTGTCCCAAGCTGATTAAAAAATTTGGCGGACATGCCATGGCAGCCGGTTTGACCTTAAAAAAGGATCATATGGGCGAATTTAAAAAACAATTGTGTCGGGTGGTGGATGATTGGATGAATCATTTGCCCGAAGGCCAACAGGTGCTCAGTGACGGCCCCGTGCCGGTGGAAGATTTGTCGCTGTTTACGGCACAGCAACTGACGGATGCCGGACCCTGGGGGTCTGGCTTTGAAGCGCCTTTGTTTGATGATTATTTTATTATTAAAGATAAAAAAGCCGTGGCCGAAATCCATACCCGATTGCGCTTACAAACCATGGATTTGAGCAAACAAATTGAAGCCATTGCCTTTAATTTTATTCCGCAACAGTTCCCTGAGGTGAATGAAAAAATCCACCTTTGTTATGAAATGCAGGTGAATGAATTTCGCAATCGGCAACGATTACAGTTGCTGATACGACACATTGTCTCGTAGCGAGCGCTATTTTTTTTGACGGGCTTTCATTATAATGAAGGTTCATTTCATCGATTTCTTAAATCCATGCTGCAGTATTTAGACGGTAAAAAAGACCCCATGCGTAAAGTCGATACTGCCTGGTTGCGTATGGAAACGCCGCATAATCTGATGATGATTACCGGTATGATGTTTTTGGATACGATACCGGATATTGATGTATTTAAATCCGTTCTCACTAAAAAATTCCTGACCTTTCGTCGTTTTCGGCAATGTGCCAATCAAAATAAAACAGGTTGTTTTTGGCAGGAAGACAGGTATTTTGACATGGCAGCCCATGTTCGGCGCGTGGCTTTGCCCGGTCAGGCTGATTATCGTGAACTTCAGGATTATGTCAGCAATCTGGCATCCACACCGTTAGATAAAAATAAGCCCTTGTGGTCCTTTCATATTGTTGAAAATTACTCACCGGGCCCGGTGGTTGTGGTACGCATTCATCACAGCTATGCCGATGGCATTGCGCTGATACAAGTGCTGTTATCGATGACCAGTCTCAGTCGTGAGAAAAGCCTGGTGCTGGATGCCGAAGAATCCAAGCAAGAACAACACGAGAAGCTGGATTTATTACATCAGGTCATTAACCCAGCCAAAAAACAGTTTAATCAATCCCTTAAATTGCTGAATGAAATAGCCGGTCTGGGCAAAGATGTTTTGATGAATCCGTCATTGCTGGAAAAAGGGGCGGCGGAGTCCATTAACCTGGTGGAAGAACTGATTTCTGCTCTGGCTTT
>CAZWVE010000056.1:0-7544 GCA_964636925.1 uncultured Marinicella sp. | reverse complement strand
ATGAAACTACTCCAATTCGGTTGTTCTTTCAAAGAGCGGGGATTTTACTTAACTTGGTCGCTTAGGTCAACTCATAATTATGGAATTTATTGGGCACTGCAGCTTACTGCATCAGTATTAACACAATCAAAGCCAATAAACCCACCAACAGGGTCAGCCACCAATAATGAGCACGCCATGATGACGTTGATTTATTATCCTGCGCTGTTTCCGTCAAAGCCTCACTGAGCATCACATTACGCGGATGCGAAGGACTGAATTTTGAGTAACCCGAATGACCGGGACATTCCACGTTAAACCACTCATTACCATAACGAATACGATCGCCATTTTTCAACCATGTGCTGTCCACCTGCTGTCCATTGACGAACACAGCTTGATTATGGCTTAGTAAAGCCAGTTTGGCATCAGTTCGATAAACATGCCAACCATCAGGGTGATGATAATCTGATTTAATAAAGACACCATTGCGATCACCTGACAATTGCCGCAACCCAAAAACGGATGACATGTCTTCATTGATCGATGTGTTATCGAACTGATCCGTTTCCTTAATGAATTTGGGAACATAGTCATCATCCAGCAATGACATCTTTAAATCTGCTATCACTAAACGATCACCTGGGTAGACTAAACACTCAGATTGAATGTCACAGCCATTTACTTCAATCGGTGTTGATTCTACTTTTAAAACACGCCCATATCGGGTGGTGTTAATGATGGCATGAACCCCCCAGATTTCGGGTCGATTAATCTGAACCTGACAATCCTCATCATTGCCAATGCGCAAAGCGCCATTTTCAGGCACATCAAAAACCGCATCGCTGTGTTCAAGTATTAACTTCATAGGTTTGTGATTTTAGTCCTATTCAACAAAGATAGCCAAGAATTATTAAGCAAATAAAGATAGCATATTTTTGTTCTGTCTTTGCTGTTTTACCTTAAAAGTGTGACCCACTTGTCAGATTTGAGCTTTTCGTTGGCATTCTCCGGGGATTTAACTAAAATACCTTTAATAAACCTCAGGGAATTGAATTGTTAGTGAAGCACCGGCACAGTATTTATTGGATTTTATCAGTCTGTTTTTTCTTAATGCTGGTATTAATTGTGTCAATCTACCAAAATATTCGATATCAGCACACAACAGCGTTGCCCGCTATCGATGTTACTACCTCGATTGACGTTCAACCCGGGCGTTATTACCAAACAGACGGCCAATATCATTTGGATTTGAATGGCACAGATCGTCTGAAACTACCTTTAAAAAATCTACCGGATAATATATCGGCTTACCACACTTTGGTCATTAAGAAGTTCCAAGGTTTTAAATTTGCTGATGTTTATTTAACAGCCCAGGCAAACACTCTTGACAGCACAACAGTCAGCACTTTAAAGCACAAACTAATTAACAATACTTTATCCATTAACCAATTAGACCAAGAATGGCAACATGCCGATAATATTTCTGATGTGGCAATTGTCGTCGAAATCGATAATTCTCTGGGCTTTTCGAGATCTTCTGAGAATCAAATCAGCTGGCAATCTATTCAATTCACCGATAACGTTAATATCAATCAATTCCGACAATTAATGAGCAAAATCACTGCTTTTATTCCTTTGCATTATTCGTCCATTAATTTACATAACCGTGATTCTGTGCATATCTATCAATCGATTTTAATGTGGCTTGCGGGCGCACTGCTTATACTGGTTGTACTGTATTACATCGTTAAACCGGCTGCTATTCATTTAATGGCCGGCATCTTCATACTGTGGTTGATGGCAACCGTTATCTACGGTCTTAATTTCAAACAACAAATTCAATTTAATCAAGTACGTTTTGCAAAAAACTATCCATATTTAAACCAAATGGACCGTCGTTTAGCCACCATAGCAAATAGTATCCACGAAGCCATTGTTGCACAAGGCACGTCATCAGCCGACACTAAACTTTTGATTATCGGTGATTATGATTTTGCCAAAAAAAGACTCAAATACCATTTATTACGACACAATGTCGGTATTGTCAGCGATTATAAATCACTACAGGACAATCTAATGAAAACAAACAACTATGCCATACTGCTACCGCCATTCAATGACGTGTGTGAAGATAATCAGCCGACAGACGCCTCAACCGCAGTGACCCTATTAAAATCAACTCAATTTTGCTTACAACACTGATGAAAACTGCTTTAGTTACGCTTGGCTATACGTTGTACTTAATGGGACTGGGTATCGGTGTCAGGTTGACTGTTCTCAAACTGATGACAATTGACGCCCACAAACGTCGTTTATCCAGTTTATTGGCCCACGGTTTATTTATGGGTCTCTTAATACATGTTTTTTTGCTCAATATTTTACAGCTTTTCGGCAATCATACTATTTTAGTCTTACTGGTCATGGCCTTGTTGTTTTTAGCTTGCTTGACCATGATATTGTTTTCCGTTATTAAAGATGGTGGTGTTCATAACTCCACACAGATTAACCGCCAACAAGTCATCACCATCGCCATGATCGTTATCGCTTCATGTCTGGTGGCCTATAACAGTTACCATGTGCCCAATCTGGCCTGGGATACCTGGACGGTTTGGATAGCACGGGCGAAACAATGGTATTACCATGGTTTAGGTGTGAGTTTTGTGCAACCCCAGGAATGGCTTAAAACCAACGCAGGCTTGCTTAATCTGTCTTCTCATTACCCCGATGGTTTATCATTGATTTTTTACCCTATGCTGTTCTTTAGCGATTCCGCGAAGCCGATGTTGTTGGGTTTATATCTTATTATTTACGGGTTTCTGGTTTTACTGATGTGTAATCGCTTAGAAAAAATCAATGCCCCCTTTTATGTGCGATTATTTTTAGTGGTGGTTATGTACAGCACGCCACTGGTAATTAATCATCTACTGTTGCCAGGTTATGCAGACTTAATTATGGCAGTCTATATATTACTCATCATGCTGGCATTGCTTGATTACAATGACCAGGCTAAACCGGCCTTACGACTGGTCATTATAGCTTATGCTCTGATGCTGCCATTGATTAAAATAGAGGGTTGGGTTTGGTTGATTATTGTTTTGTTTAGTCACAGTTTTATCATGTGGTTCAATGTGAAACAGCGTTTAATTATTTTGACGGCCATGGTCCTTGCATTTATGCTATGGTTTGTTCTGGGCGGACTGACTTTAAACACACCTTTTGGACCACTGGTTATCAGCCCTGAAGAAATCAATTTATTTAACAAAGCCTATCTGTCTTTTGCTTTTACGAACGTCACGGATGCGGTGATAAAGGGACTTTTTGGGCAATTTAACTGGTCACTATTATGGTTCGGTCTGCCTTTTTTGCTGTTTTATATGCTGGCATTCAAACACAATAAAGCACAACAAGTCAGTCATCTGTTTTTTGTTTTGGCTTTGCTTGTTATTCTGACACTGTTCTACCTGACACCGGCCGCCAAATATGCGCTGGATTACACTGCCATTAATCGTATTTTCCTACAATTGATGCCCTGCTATATCTTCTTGTTATTTAGCATGCTGACTGCTGTGGCAAATCAAAGCGTACCGACACGATCGATTGCAGACAACCGGCCGTGTCGGTCCGAATAGCGTTAATTTAAGTACGCTTGCCCCTGCTGAAAAACAATATCAACCGGTATACCGGCTTTGTTAATGGTATCTAAAGCTTTTTTTAGTTGCGGACTGAGTTGCCCGTCTTTTTTGAACCAGTCAGCCACCACCTGGTAATCTCCGTCACCTTGTAACGTTAATATCTTTTCCGATAGTGAGGCAATTGCAGCAGACATTTTATCCGGATTGACGGCATAATAACCGGTGTCTTCGTTATAATTAAACGCGCCGTGTTCCGCGAAGTAGTTAAATCGCAATAAATTAGCCACACCATGGGCAGAACTTGAGCCAAAACGAACTGAACGGAAAATACCCGCCATGAAAGTGGTGTAATAATCCATCAACTCACCACCGTCTAATTCACCCAGGCGATGCAGTTTTTCCACCATATATAAACCCAGAATATCGGCTTTGCCCTCTTCCACAGCACCGGCATACTCTTTTAAGGCATCGCGCACAGTACCTTGCTTATTGAGAGTGTTCTTTATACCAAGACCATGCGCCACTTCATGAAACATGGTGTTGGCAAAAAACGCATCAAAGGTAATGTGCTTACGTTGCTCCGGCACCACCAATTCCTGTGCAATCGGCAACAGAATTTTTTCGAATTTGGCATGCATGGCATTTTTCAGTTGCAAACGCCGCGTGCCTTTTTCCAACTGCACCTGTTCATCATTGGGTAAGTTAATGGCGATGGTTTTACTGCCGGCATTGGCATCTCCGGCATAATACACCGCGTCATAGGCATTGAGATCAGAATCCGTTCCCGGCGTTTCTTGCTTGTATTTATCCGGCACCGGCAGTTCCGCTTGTAATTGTGGCAAGAACTGCGCATATTTGGCTAATTTCCGGCTCCATTCTTTGTCCTTAATTAACACAAAAGCCTCATAAGCGGCTTTATAGCCAAAAAGTTGGTCTTCATAGGTTTCGATTGGGCCAATGACCAGGTCAATGGCATTATTTTTCATGTCTAACCAGGCCATGTCTGATTCCTGATATTCATCATTTACTAACGCTTTGGCGCGTAATGTTAAATAATGCCTGAAGTCCTCATCGTCGGCTAACCTGGCTGCCTTTTGTAAATAATCAGCGGCCTCAGAGAGGTGTTTCTGATAAGCCACATGGTAAGGAATGGCTTGTAACTGACCTTGTTCATCGGTTCTTACCAGGGTATATAAATCACGCAAAGCGGGATTGGTTTGTTGATTAAATTGTTCTTTGGTCATTTCCGGCGGATAAAAACGGGCACCCAAAGGTTTTTCACCATAACCTTCAAGAAACGGCTCATCACCGGCTAAACGATCCCAGGGCCCATAATTGATTTCGGCATAACGTTTTAGGGCGGGATCATCAATATTTTTCAGTAAATTCTCTTTATCGCCGTAACTTTGTAGCCAAAATAAATCATCCATAATTTGTGCGGCCTTTAACAAATAAGGTACCATTTTCTTTTGATTCTCGGATAGCTTGCTTAAATCCGCAGTTAGTGTAAAACTGGCATAATTAGCCATCAATTGCTCACCTAAATTTTTCTCAGTTTGGTTCTTAATATTTTCAGGTTTCGGATCCTGTTGGTAAGCCACTTCTCGCTCAGGCGTTACTTTGGTTTCAGATGTTTGTTGTGATGCAGTCTTATCGTTGCTTGACTGCGGCTGACAGGCCGTTAAAAACGCAATAAAACAACATAATACGAGGTAATTTTTCATGATGACTCCGTGGTTAAAATGTGATGGTATAACTTCATTATAGCAGTGGCAGTGTGCTCAATGGTTAAATCGAACGTAACGGATCGGTTGATAATATCCGAATAATTATCACGAATAGATTGTAGCTTTTCCATTAAATCATCAACCTGTTGATAATTAAAAACAAACCCTCTGGGGTAACGTCCTGCCAGCCAGCGCATACCCGAACCGGCGGTATCTGCCACCAGAATAATTTTATTTCTGGCCATGGCTTCTAATAACACCATGCCATAGGATTCAGCCCGGTCATTTGAGGTCAAACAAAACACATGACAATCACTTATTAAACGGTCTTTTTCGTGTTCAGACACAGGACCCGTTAACGTGATGCGATCTGCTAACTGCTGGTTCTGTATGTACTGTTGTAATTCTTTATATAAGTCACCAGCACCGGCCAGGGTTAAATGCATATCAGGCAATTGCCGCATGGCGGCAATCAGCATACGATGATTCTTGTAATAGCTGAGGCGACCTAAATTTAATATCCGAAATGGTTTGTCTGTCAGTGGCTTAACCGCCGGTACAGTCACATTGTGGGTATTTAATCCCAAAGGAATCACAGACACCTGTGCTGCGTGTTTTTGTAACTGCGGTGATTTTTTAATGTATTCAGAAGTACTGATAAGAATTTTTTGGCTGTTCTTTATCAGGGCTGTTTCTAACGGCATCAGACAACGATAAATCAATCGCATAAACAAGGAAGAGCTTTCTGTCACCATATCAGAATGCCAACGAATCACCCAGGGCACTTTTTTCGCTGTGGCATTGAGAAGTAATACAAATAAACTGGGATTTGGAACATGTAAATGGATGATATCGATGCACTGTTCACCAATAAGCCGTTTAACTTGTTTATTCAAGCCCAGCATTAGTGGGGTAAAGAACACCGGCCGTAAACAGGCCTGGCGAATGACAGTTAATCCCGGTAGGCTTTGTTCAATCGCGGTTTTTGATTTAACCTTTTGCCACGCATGGTTATGCACCAAAACCGTCACCTGATGACCTTGCTTCACCTGTTCCTCGGCCAGATCTTGTAAATAGGTTTCCATACCACCGTGGTAAGGCGGATAGAATTTTCCAATATGCAATACATTCATGCCCTAATCAGTCGGCTTTATTTGTCGGATCTTCGGTGTTCGATGCGTCCAAACCCGCTTCCAACATCGCAAGTCGCTGCGTCAACCGTCTGATTTTCTGTTCCTTGCGAGACAGGGCTAAATCCATGGTTAACATACGTATTAAGATAAAGCTCACTGCCAAAACCAATAATAAAGTGGGCGGATAGGTGATACCGACATGGAATGCAACCCAATCGATAATTTTCGGAAACGACGACAGCACGATGGCAAAAACAGCCACCATTAACCACCAGGTGGCATAGGGACCGTGTAATTTTCCTTTACGGACCAAATATAAAATACTGATCGACAGCAGTGCGCCGATGATGAAAATGGTGAGGGTTGTCATTGTGATTTTTTGGCTCCAATGTTGGCAATACACAAGGTGGTTGTCTGTAACATGTATTTAAACACCACCAACCAGGAACTAAAGACCCGTGACTTGCCATCCTGTCGAAGCGACATTTTAACAGGGATTTCACAGATTTTTAAGTCTGAACGCAACAATAACAACAACACGCCGACATCCTGATAATCGAGTAAACTGGCGGTTTTATCCGCCAAAACATGAATGGCTTTCTGGTTATATATTCTAAATCCGGAGGTTAAATCTTCAATGCGAATACGGGAAATAAATTTAAATAAGCGCCAGGCCACTTTTTTCAAACGACTGACACGTTGTGGGCAGGTGCCGATAATGACATCAAATTCATCATTATAAGCTGCAGCCAGTAAATGATTGATCTCTTCCGGCAAGTGCTGGCCGTCTGCGTCCATGGTCAGTACATAATCATAGCCATGGCGCTTGGCATAGCGAATGCCGGTTTGGGTGGCACCCCAGGCACCTAATTGTAAGGGTAATTTCAAACAGGAGATGCCTTGTTTTTCAACGGCTGCCACCGTATCATCTGAACTAAAATCATCCACCACCAGAATATCGGCCGTTACCGCTGCACATAACTTGGGCAGTAATTGGACTAAATTATCAGCTTCGTTAAAAGCCGGAATAACAATCAAAGTCTTCATTTGATTCGGCTTGCGTTACAATA
>CAZWVE010000055.1:0-7568 GCA_964636925.1 uncultured Marinicella sp. | reverse complement strand
ACGTTCCATGCCTTCTGCCTGTGTCAGTTTTTTCAAAAACTGCTTTTTTTGTGCCGGTTTAAAATCGTATGCGCCCGCCGGTTGTTCTAAGCGTTGTTGCAACCACTCACGTTTTTTAATGTCGGTGATGTGCATATACTCAGCACCAATATGGCCGCAATAAATACGTTCCAGGGTCGTGATAATATCAGCCAGTGTCATTTCGCTGTCGCCGGTGGCCAGAGAGCCGGTGTTAAAGCGGGTCTGTAAATCTGCTTCACTCAAACCGTGAAAGGCAAGCTCTAAATCCGGTGTGGCCGGTCTCTTCGAGTAATTAATGGGATCTAAATCCGCTTTTTGATGGCCCCGTAGGCGGTAAGAGTTAATTAGTCGTAACACCGCCGCTTGTTTCGTGGCATGATCGGCATCACCACTCAAGCCACCACCGGGAGGTAATTGTCCGGCAGCTAAAAACTGCTCAATGATGGGTTGGTGTCTGATATCAGGTTGGTCGCCATCAAACTGTTTGAATAGCTGTTGTAACTCAGTTGAGACGGCATCGGGATCTTGTAAATAAAGATCGTAATATTGCTCTAACCAACTTGAATTGGCACCAAAAAAGGGGGCACTTTGTTGTTTTTCTTTAATCCAGCTCGCCAAGGGAACGCTCTCGTAAAAAAATTAAAGCTGGTATTATACCTGAGTTAAGCGTGGGTAAAAACCTATCCGGGCCGATAAGCGCGATTAAATATGTTTTGTGTTTTTTTGTATCCTTTTGAACGATCTGTTCGACATCAATTAATTACAATGCAAGTGTTGTGAATTGTTTATTTTTTGTGAGATAATCTTTTTTAGTCTGTAGTCAAATCAATAAAAATAATTAATTTAGACTTTCCTATATTCATTTCAGTCTTCCGTTTTTGTAAACTTTTTTATTTTTAAAATTTAAACGTTTACAAAAAATATTAATATTGCTCGTTTAAAATTCAAAATTATGCTATATTTCTTGGCGTAAAAATTAACCGGCAAGAATGGCTTGTTTGGATGATAAGTCATTGTAAATAAAGAGATTTATTGATTTTGTTCGAGCGGCTGTTCAGTCATAAGTCGTCAGTAAATGATTGAAGTTGTTGGTTAATTTTAAAAACAGAAAAATTATTTATTTTGTTTTTATTTTTAATTTGGTTTTATTAATGATTGTTACGGGAGATTATAGGGGACAGCTATGCAAATGAGTGAAGTCAAAAAACAACGTCAAGTTTTTACCCAGGAAGAAGCCTACGAGGCGTCGTTAAAGTATTTCAACGGTGATGACCTGGCGGCACGGGTCTGGGTCAATAAATACGCCTTAAAAGATTCAGATGGGAATATATTTGAGCAGACACCGGATGATATGCACCACCGGCTGGCAGCAGAGATTGCCCGGGTTGAAAAAAAGTACCCCAATCCGATGTCGCAGCAGGATGTTTTCAATCTGATTAAAAACTTTCACTACTTGGTGCCGCAAGGCGGACCCATGACCGGTATCGGCAACCCCTATCAAATTGCTTCGTTATCCAATTGCTTTGTGATTGGTAACCCCGGTGAATCGGATTCATACGGCGGTATTATGAAAATAGATCAGGAGCAAGTGCAACTGATGAAGCGTCGTGGTGGTGTCGGTCATGATTTATCCCATGTCCGTCCGCGCGGATCAGCGGTTAAAAATTCTGCCTTAACCTCCACCGGCATTGTGCCTTTCATGGAGCGTTATTCTAATTCTACCCGTGAAGTGGCACAGGATGGTCGCCGCGGTGCTCTTATGTTATCGGTGTCTATCAACCACCCCGATGCTGAGGACTTTATTGATGCCAAACTGGAACAAGGCAAAGTCACCGGTGCAAATGTATCTGTACGTATTGATGATGGCTTTATGCAGGCGGTGGCCAATAATGAAGAGTATCAGCAAAAATATCCGATTTTTAGTGATGAACCGAAATTCACCCGCACCATTAATGCCCGAAAATTATGGCAAAAAATCATACACAATGCCTGGCAATCAGCGGAACCGGGTATTTTGTTCTGGGACACCATCACCCGGGAATCGGTACCCGACAGCTATGCTGATTTGGGTTATGAAACGGTTTCCACCAATCCGTGTGGTGAAATTCCGTTGTGCCCGTATGATTCCTGTCGCTTATTGGCCATCAATTTATTGTCCTATGTGACCGATCCGTTTACCGATAAAGCGCACTTTGATGAGGTTTTATTTACGGATCATGTCGCCAAAGCGCAACGTTTGATGGATGATATTATTGATCTGGAATTGGAAAAGATAGACGATATTTTAAGTAAAATTGATGCTGATCCGGAAAGCGAAGAAGTCAAACGTATCGAGAAGAACCTGTGGCTGAATATCAAGAAAAAAGCCGAAGAAGGCCGGCGCACCGGCATTGGTATCACCGCTGAAGGGGATATGCTGGCTGCTCTGGGAATTCGCTATGGCAGTGAAGAAGGTAATGATTTTTCTGAAAAAATTCATAAAATGATTGCCGTAGAGACCTACCGTGCTTCGGTTCATATGGCCAAAGAGCGTGGTGCTTTCTCAATTTATGACAGTGAGCGTGAAAAAGACAATCCTTTTATTCAACGCCTTAAAGCGGCCGATGCGTCATTGTATGAAGACATGATTAAATACGGTCGCCGTAAC
Source organism: uncultured Marinicella sp. (assembly GCA_964636925.1). Taxonomy (GTDB): domain Bacteria; phylum Pseudomonadota; class Gammaproteobacteria; order Xanthomonadales; family Marinicellaceae; genus Marinicella. The sequence goes on along the minus strand of CAZWVE010000055.1, from coordinate 4,900 downwards.
ATTGCCCTGTTAACCATCGCTCCCACCGGTACCACCAGTCTCATGACCCAAACCACATCCGGTATTGAACCGGTCTTTCTGCCGGTCTATAAACGCCGACGTAAAGTCAATCCGAACGATAAGAATGCACGGGTGGATTTTGTCGATGAAGTGGGTGATTCGTGGGAAGAATACACTGTGTTTCATCACCGTTTTAAGCAATGGATGGAAATCAATGGTTATGATACGAATAAAGAATACAGCGAAAAAGAACTCAATGCCCTGGTGAAAAAATCACCGTATCATCAGGCTACTTCGAACGATGTGGATTGGCTCAGTAAAGTGCGCATGCAGGGTGCTGTGCAAAAATGGGTCGATCACAGTATTAGTGTGACCATTAATTTACCCCAAAATGTCAGTCAGAAACTGGTGGGTGATTTGTATATGGAAGCCTGGAAAGCCGGTTGTAAAGGTGTCACGGTTTATCGTGACGGCTCACGTTCCGGGGTTCTGATTGCAAATGAAGAGAAGCAAGACGAGTTGGTGCCGTTTCCCACCAAGCGCCCGAAAATTCTGGAAGCAGAGGTGGTGCGTTTTCATAACAACAAGGAAAAATGGATTGCTTTTGTCGGTTTAATTGATGGCCAGCCCTATGAAGTTTTCACCGGTTTGGCCGATGATGAGGACGGTATTTTCTTACCCCGTTCCATTGAAAAAGGGCTCATTATTAAAAGTCGATTAGAAGACGGTAGTTCGCGTTATGATTTTCAATTCACCAACAAGCGCGGTTACAAAACCACGGTCGAAGGCTTGTCCCATAAATTCAACCCTGAATACTGGAACTATGCCAAGTTAATTTCCGGTACCTTACGTCACGGTATGCCGATTGAGAAAGTGGTTGGCTTAATTAATTCATTGCAATTAGACAGCGAATCCATCAATACCTGGAAAAACGGTGTGACCCGTGCTTTAAAACGTTATATTGCCGACGGCACGGAAGTTGAAAAAGGCTCCTGTGAAAACTGTCAATCCACCGAGTTGATTTATCAGGAAGGTTGTCTGACCTGTAAAAGCTGCGGCTCTTCGAAGTGTGGTTAGCCGTAATCATGAACGTATTGAAAAGCACCCACGATTGGGTGCTTTTTTTGTTTTAGAGTGCCCGGCTGTTAATGATATCAACACCATCGGCCAATAATTGCCGGCGCAGGGATTTGAAATGTTCAGGGTCGATGGCACGGGTGGCATCTTCAATAAGCACACACTTGAAACCGGCTTTTAAGGCATCCTGAATGGAGTAAAAGACACAAAAATCAGCGGCTAAACCCACAAAATAAAGGGTTGTGGCTTTCAATTCTTTTAAGTAACCGGTTAGTCCGGTTGATTGAATATGACCGTTGTCAAAGAAAGCGCTGTAGCTGTCGATGTTCCGGTTCATGCCTTTACGAAAAATGGCCGCAATTTTTTTCATATCTAAATCAGGATGGAATTCGGCACCTGTGGTGTCCTGCACACAATGGGCCGGCCACAAGGTCTGGGGCAGGCCGTTGAGCTCAATTTCATCAAATTCTTGGTGCCGTAAATGGTTACGGGCAAAGCTCAGATGCTCAGGCGGATGCCAGTCCTGACTGGCGATGACCCAATCGAATTGATCCTGGATGTTGTTAATGATTGGTACAATGCGATCACCTTCTGTGACCGGCAGACTGCCACCGGGCATAAAGTCATTTTGTACATCAATGAGTAGTAGAACTTTCATGGTTGTTTCCTGAGTTGCTGGGCCAAATCATCACGCTGTTTTTTTAATCGTGGGCTGAGTCCGACTTTGTATTCATGTGGATTATCAAAGCGCCGGTAATCTTCGGGCATCCGGGCCATTTGAGACTGCACATGTTTGGCGATTTCAGCCAATGTGGGTTGCGGTGCACAAGGTTGTCCCCCTTTCATAACCGGATTTAACAGCGGTTTGGCGGTTAAATTATGAATGTCCATGGACTTAAACGGCTCAAAAGGATGCAGCATCGTGTCCGGAGTGACTTCATCTGCCAAAGTAATCACGTCTGCCCCGATGGGTTGGTTGTGACTGTTATACAGACGTAACACCTGTTTATGACCGGGCAAGGTCATTTTAGCGATGTTTTCAGAAAGCTTAATGCGGGATTGACCCCCCAATTGCGCCAATTTATAGACACCGTCCAAGGCGCCGTCCGGTCGTCCAATCACCAGACTGGTGCCGACCCCGAAAATATCGATGGGGGCCCGTTGATCCATCAGGCTTTTAATGACATGTTCATCCAATTGGTTGGACGCGGCAATTTTGACCCGGTTTAAACCGGCCTGATCCAGCATGTGGCGACTTTGTTTCGATAAATAGGCCAAATCACCACTGTCCAGGCGAATGGCTTTAAGCTGATGTCCCTGCGCTGCCATTTCCAGACCCACTTTAATGGCATTGGGCACACCACTTTTTAAGGTGTCATAGCTGTCCACCAACAACACCGTATTATGCGGTTGATCTTTGGCAAAAGCGCGGAAGGCACTGAGTTCATGGTCATGGCTTTGCACGAAAGAATGGGCCATGGTACCGGCTGCTTTTAATGCAAAGTCTTGTGCAGCTTTTACATGGCTGGTGCCGTCAAAACCACCAATGACAGCGGCGCGACTGGCATAATAGCCACCGGGGCCTTGCGCACGCCGCAAACCGAAATCCAGCAATGTGGCCTCACCGGCTACCGAACGTATACGCGCAGCTTTGGTGGCGATCAGACTTTGAAAATTAAGGGTATTGAGCAGCACAGTTTCAATCAGTTGGGCTTCGATTATATCGGCGTTCACGGTCACCACCGGGGCATTGGGAAATACCAAGTCGCCCTCCCGACAGCTTTCTAAAGTACCGGTGAAGCGAAAATCAGCCAAATAATCCAAAAAGTCCGTTTTAAAACCCTGCTCGGCTAAAAACTGCAGGTCTTGGGCACTAAAGTGTAAATCCTCAAGAATGTCCAACAAGGTTTGCAACCCGGCAAACACCGTATAACCACCCTGAAACGGGTTTTTACGAAAAAAATAATCAAACACAGCCACATCACGGTGTTTGTTTTCATGAAAATAGACTTGCGCCATACTCAATTGGTACAGGTCGGTGTAATTTCCGGTTATGTTGAGCATAATGTTAAGGGTAATAAATATCTAACTTCAGTTGTCTTAAATGTCATGGATATTGAGCCGCTATCAGGTGTTGGTGTGCCAGTAATTGTTGCATTAACTGTTCGTCGGACGACCGTGCTTGCAGCTGTTGACGCGACACTGTGGACCGGTCGCACAGGTATTGGGCAAAAGTAAGTGAGCACGAATATTGCTCACCGTTAATATATAAATGGGCCCGCTTAGCATCGATGGCATAATAGGCAAAATTTGTCATCGGATTTTTCTGTAATTGATTACTGTCAGAGGCAGACGCGTATTCTGGTTCAGCATCCAATAAACGGTAGGCTGTCATAAACTGGCCGAAAATATCAGCCAGAGCCGTATCCGGTAAACGTTGCAGTCGTGCAATCTGTTGTCTGAGGTGGTTAATTTCATGGTGACTGATGGATGCTGTGGCATTAATTTCGTCACCGGCATCCAAAAGTCGTGCCGACTCGGGTAATTCTTGTGCCACATGATCGGCGATCGCGGTGAGCAGTTCGGCATCAGAAGGGCTGCGTAATCCGACTGATAAAGTCAGGCAGTCATCATCGAGAGAAATGCCATGATGGGCAATGCGTGGTGGTAAATACAAGACATCGCCGGGTGATAAAACTTGGGTGTTATCCGGTTTATAATCAGCGATAACCGCCAAATCACTGTCTTCGACAGAGACATAATCGGTCAAAACAGTGTCGTCATAAGACCATTGTCGTTGCCCCCTGACCTGCACCAAAAACACATCGTATTGATCAATATGCGCGCCCACAGATGCTCCGGTGGGTGCATAGGAAACCATTAAATCATCAAAACGCCAGGCTTTGATAAAGGGCAATGCAGATAATACAGCCATGGCCTCAGGGCACCATTTTTCAATATCAGAAACCAACAGGGTGGGGTGCTGATTGGTTAAGCTTGACCAGGCATCGGGCTCGTCATAAACCGCCCGGTAACGATGCCTGTCATCGCGGTAGATAATACGAGACTGAACCCCATCCTGCGCGGCTAAATCAAACAGCTGTTGACGGTCTGGCACCGCTGCTAACGGCAGATCAGTTTGACGAAACAAGTACGGCCGTTGTTGCCAATAGTCTTTTAAAAAGACCTCGGCAGTAATCGCCTGATGATTAAATATGTTTGGCGAATTGTTCGGCATGGCCTAAATAGGTGGCCGGCGTCAGTGCCAGCAGTTGCTGTTTGGCTTCATCAGGTAAATCCAGGGTTTTAATAAAGGCTTTAATGGTGGGCTCGTCAATGCTCTGACCGCGGGTCAATTCTTTCAGCTTTTCATAGGGATTTTCAATGCCGTAGCGACGCATGACGGTCTGAATGGGCTCGGCCAATAAGGCCCAGTTGGCGTCTAAATCGGCTTGTAAAACCGCGCGGTTTAAATTCAGCTTGCTCAAACCCCTGGCTAAAGAGCGATAGGCAATCAAAGCGTGTCCAAAAGCCGTGCCCATCGATCTTAACACCGTCGAATCGGTGAGATCGCGCTGCCATCTGGAAACCGGTAGTTTTTCGGCCAAATGCGCCAGTAAGGCATTGGCGACACCGAGGTTGCCTTCAGCATTTTCAAAGTCAATGGGGTTAACCTTGTGCGGCATGGTTGAAGACCCTACTTCACCGGCTTTGGTTTTTTGGCCAAAATAGTTATTGGAAATATAGCCCCAAATATCTCGACATAAATCCAATAAAATGGTGTTAATACGAATCATGACATGGCTGATTTCAGCAATGTAAT